>CAIVTL010000676.1 GCA_903908785.1 Caldifarciminota bacterium
ACAAGCGTATCGTCCGCCGCGCGTTCTTTCTCGTCCTCCGGCTCAGGCTGCAGCGGATGTTCGGCAAGGCCTAGAAAGCCGCAAGCCACAAGCCTCAAGCTACATAGTGCGGCCTCGGAGGCCGCAAGTCACAAATGCAAAATGTCCGACCGGCCGTCATTCCATCCGTTCCTACGTTGGCGAAGCCACACGCAGCGAGGAATCTCGACCCTTCGGCAAGCTTGGGCAAGCTCTGCCCCGTCGACAGGCGAGATTCCTCGTCGCTCCACTCGTCGGAATGACATCTTCGCGAAAACGAGGATGCTGTGGCCTTGTAGAACAGATTCCCGGCCGGAACCCCAGATGTCGCCCGGACGTGGAGGAGGCGTCTCGGCTGAAGCCGAAGTCAGAAGGTCGAGGCGGAGCTGCGCTGCCTGGTTTGGGCCTGGGTCATTCGGGCTTCGAGCTTCAATCGTCATTCGGGACTTCGGACTTAGAACTTCCCGCGCACCGCGGGCTTTGGTGCTTCTGGTCTGTTTGGAGTTTGGGGTTTGGGATTTGAGATTTCCCCCGCGCCCGGATGGGCGCGGGGGAGATGCCGAGGAGGGGAGTTGAACCCCTATAGGTGTGAACCTACTAAGTCCTGAGCCTAGCGCGTCTGCCATTTCCGCCACCTCGGCAGGACTTTCGTGGCTTCTAGGATAGCCGGGAACAACAGAGAGTCAAGGAGAGGCGGGCACGGTACGACTTCAGATTTCAGATTGCAGAATGCAGAGTGTAAAATGGAGGACAAGAAACCGCCGAGGACGCCGAGACCGCGAAGGCTTACGCGAGGCATTTCCGTTCGGACCCGACTTTGTGTCTTTGTGTCTTGGTGGTGAATTCCTATCCCGGTTCTTGGTGGTCAGTAGACGCCGGGCAGCAGCCGTTTCGTTGTCTTGCGGTACGCGGCGTAGGCTTCGCCGAACTGCTGCGTGAGCATCTTCTCCTCGACGTGAATGCGGTGGAGGATGGCCGCTGTGATGGGGACAACCACGGCGATAAGCGAAACCCAGTTGCACATGCTCAGCCCGCAGCCGACAAAGGCGAGCAGCAGGCCGGTGTAGGAGGGGTGCCGTAACCACTTGTACGGGCCGGCCTGCACCAGCGTCTGACCGGGCTGCACTGCCAGGTCGGCGGTGAAGAACCGGCCGAGAACCACAATCGCCCACCAGCGGAGCGCAATTCCGGAAACGACGACGACGAGAGCGACCACGAAGAGCATGCGGAGGTCGCCAGGGATGTGCGCCCACCAGAGCCGGCGTGCGAACAGGCCGAGACCGACCGCCAGCGCAATCGCACCCCACAGCAGCGGGCTGGAGCCCGAGTCCCGGCGTGAGGATTGACTTCCCTTCGACCTCCTGAATACACCCAAAACGACCTCAGACGCCGCCCAGAGCCCGACGAGCAGCGTGAGCAGCCGGGCCGCAGTCATGACTGGCTCTCGCGAATCCGGCCGGCATCAGCGGTTCCGTTCATGCTGCTATCCTAGGCGAATTCGACCGGTGGGTCAAGCAGACAAAGGATGGGGAGATACGGGGAACTCACCGTCAGCGTCGAGTTCCGGTCGGCGGTGACGCTGCCCATCGGCGTGCACGGTAGACAGAACAAAGTCGAAGTCACACCCCCGTGTTGTGCGGGTTGACCGCTGGGAGGTGGTTCCTGTATAATGCTCGGGTGTCAAGAAAGGACGGTGGCGCGTGAGAATACCGGTATTCGTCTCGTGTCCCACGGTGCTGAATCCGGCACAGGAGGCCGCTCGGGGCGTGGTAGTGGAGGAACTAGAAAAACTGAAGTTAGAGCCACGTGCCATCGGCCGGTCCGACAAGCCGACAGTGGAACCTCTCTTGGAGGTCCACGTGATGGCAACGCACTGCTCGGGCGGTGTTATTCTAGGGTTCGAGCAGTTCTATGCCAAGAGAGGTATTGCTAAGAGAGGCACACAAAAGGAGACACCCACCAGCAGCGGAGCGGCCTATCCCTCGCCGTGGAATCATTTGGAGGCAGGCGTGCTGTTTAGCCTTGGATTGCCCATGCTGGTTTTCCGCGAGGGCGAGATCAGGGGCGGCATATTCGATGACGGGGTCGCTAACGTCTTCATCCACCAAATGCCCGAAGCCGGCATCAGCCCTGAACGGCGCGAGGAACTGCGAGAAACCCTCCTCAAGTGGCAGGGTCAAGTCCAGCATCACTACTACCGAGACAGACGTCAGTTATCCGTCTAGACTCCGCAGGCCGACGCCCGGCCAGCGCCAACTGCTTGGTTCGAAGAACCACGACATCCGTCACCGTTAGCTTGACCATCCGCAGTCCGTCCTGATGGGTTCAGCTTGTCGGGTCAGAACGTAGACGGACATCTGTTGGTCGACATCGGGGTTCGACGGTCTGCTACTGGTTGCCGGACTTTGGCTTATCAGTCAGGTCCTTCAAGTGCTGAACCGACTGCCATTCCGCGCTCTCGTTGGCGAGAATGGCCTCGACTCGCTGGATGAACAGACCTTCGCGGTCGGTCGCCTTGCCGTAGTCACCGACCTGGGCGAGGTAGAAGGACTTCTCCCGCTTGAGGGCGTCGTATGTGCCACGATAGTTCAGCCAGGTTTCCTTGTACTTGAACGTCCCGAGCATAGTCGTACCGATGGTGACCAAGGCTGATATCACGACCGTCGCCCATTGGCTCGTGACCGCGATCTTGCCATCCGCCGCCCCGAAAGCAGCGGCCACTGTAGTCAGCGCGGCGAGTACTATGACGACAGTCTGGAACCACGTGTACCAGCACTTCATGGCCACGGCTTTGCGGTCGTACCAGTCCACCATCTTCTCGACCCGGTCTTTCAGGTATTTGTCAAACTCGGTTCTTTCCATCTCATGCCTCCTGACTAATCTACGCAAATACGAATCACCGACTTACCCAAGGTTCGGACCGTCGCCGCCACGTCAGCATCATGCCTCCAGACTCGACCGGAGTCAAGTCCGACGCCCAGCGGGGCTTGGCCTGGCTATTTCACGACCACGACGCGGGAACCGGCGCTGCCTGTCTCCCGCGTGCGCAGGATGTATGCGCCCGGGGCCAGGCGGCTGACGTCGTTGGCCCCAACCGAAACGTCCGCTACCTTGCACCCCCGCGAGTCGAACAACGTGCCGGCGACATCAAGCCGCAACACGCCCCGCACGAGCGTGGTTCTCGTGACGGCCGACGGCCGGCTTGAGACCGGTCCTTCCTGGATGCCGATAAGCGAGTTTACGCTGATGGCCGCAGACTTCGTGACCGAGCCCTCTTTGGTCGTTCCCGCAGCGTAGAGCTTGCCGTCGCTTGAGCAGAAGCCGCAGTCCGGGTGGATGTAGTCGTCCGAGCCGCCGTCGTACTGATAGGTCCATCGCAGCCCGCCCTCGCTCGTGAGGCAGACCATGAGCATGTCGGAGTTGTAGGAAGAGTTGCTGCAGTCTCCGAAAGCATAGATGCTGCCGTCATTACCGACTTTGATGGCTTTGGCCCAGGCCCAGCGGTTTCCGCCCGGCCGGTAGTAGTAAATCCATCGTACCGCGCCGCCCGACGTCAGCGCCGCGATGACCAGGTCCTGTCCGCCGGACGAGTTCTCGACTTCGCCCAAAGCATAGATGTTGTTATCGTCGCCGACCGTGATGTCGACGCCGAACGCGCCCGGTGCGCTGTCGCCAATGGTAAAATCCCAATTCGCGCCGCCGTTGGCCGCGCTCATTTGGTGTACGCAGAACCAGTTGCGGTCCATGACGAACTGCACCTGCCCGATAACGTACACGTTGCCGTCATTGCCCACGGCCAGGCCGTGCGGCTCGTCATTCATGCCTGCACCACCGTGCAGAGTCTTGGTCCAATCGGTCACTCCGCTGTGCCCGTCCCATCGGAGAATCGCCCAATCTTCATCGGTTCCGTTCCAAGACGAGCCGATGCCATACACCTCGCCGGAAGCGCCGCACGCAAGTTTGAACAGCCCGTTCCAGTCGAGGGTTACGCTGTCTATGTGGCCGCCGTTTGCGGCATCGATTGAGGACAGCCCGACGTCCGGATAGGAGTTCGCGGTCACCATGCCGCCGGCGAATACCATTCCCTGCTGGTTGTCGGCCACGCAGGTGAAGTAGTCGTCGTCGCCCGAGTGGGGAGAGTCATAGAGGAACCGCCAGCGTTCCTGGCCGGTCGAACTCAGCGCCACTATCTCGGCGTTGTCGTCGGAGCCCCAGAAGTGGCGTCGGCCGGCGAGGTAGATGTTGCCACTGGCGCCAATGCAGCCGACCTCAGCCTTGATGGTATCAACCAGCGAGGTCCACGAGGCCGAGCCGCCCGAAGACAGCCCGACAACCTGCCACTGTTCCACGGTCGTGGTCGGGCCCAGCAGCACGGTATTGCCGCTGCCTTGGTCGCCCTGCCATTCCACGTACCTTCCGATGGTGTCCGTCCACACCCAGCGAAATTCCTGTGCTAGAGCCGCGGCGGCAATCACCGACACAACGAGTACTATCCGTTTCATCTGCATCCCTTCTGTGTGCTGACTCCTGTTGCATCCTGTCCCGCCGCCGTCAACGCCCGGCGGGAATCAGCCTGCATCGCCGACATTATGAAGAAGCGTGACAAATAGTCAAGCGCGCGGGCGGGCGTGGAGAGTATCCATATCCGCGTGTGGCGCAGCTTTCATTGCCCGAACTCGGCGTCCCCCTGGCTGTTGGTCTTGATGAGGTAGACGTCTTCGCCGCCTGCACCGTAGGAACCGGTCACGCCAACCATGACGTAGCCGCCATCCGCGGTTCGCTGCATCGAGAAGCCCTTGTCGGCCTCCGCTCCGCCGTAGGTGCGGGTCCAGAGGGTGTCGCCGGCGGCGTTGGTCTTGATGAGGTAGACATCAAGGTTTCCCGCGCCGAAGGAACCGGTTGCGCCGGCCACGATGAGGCCGCTGTCCGGCGTCTGCTCGACAGCCATGCTCCAGTCGAGGCCCACGCCCCCATAGGTGCGGGTCCAGAGGGAGTCGCCGGCGGCGTTGGTCCGGACAAGGTAGACGTCGCTGCTTCCGGCGCCGTAGGAGTCGGCGTTTCCCGTCGCTACGTACCCGCCGTCCGAGGTCTGGCAGACTGCGTAGGCCTGGTCCGAGTTCGCGCCGCCGAAGGTCCGGGTCCATTGCGTGTCGCCGAGGGCATTGGTCTTGATGAGGTAGTAGTCGTAGTTGCCCGCGCCGAAGGAGGCGGTGTATCCGACGATGACATAGCCGGAGTCACGGGTCTCGACGACCGAGTTGCCCTGGTCGTCGTTTGAGCCGCCATAGGTACGGGACCAGAGCGCATTGCCCTCGTCGTCAGTCTTGATGAGGTAGACGTCGTGGTTCCACACGCCGAAGGAAAGGGTGGCACCGGCGACGATGTAGCCGCCGTCAATCGTCTGCCGGACCGAGCGGCCCATGTCGGCGCGCGTTCCACCAAAGGTACGGGTCCACTGCGTATCGCCCGCAGAGTTGGTCTTGATGACGTAGACGTCGCTGTCGCCCGCGCCGAAGGAAATCGTCGTGCCGGCGACAATGTAGCCGCCATCCGAAGTCTGCTGCACCGCGTTGCCCGCATCATCGTTCGTTCCGCCATAGGTGCGGGTCCAGAGGGTGTCGCCCGCAGCGGTGGTTCGGACGAGATAGACGTCCCTGCCTCCCGCGCCGAAAGAGTTGGTCGCACCCGCAATGATGTAGCCGCCGTCCGCGGTCTGCTGCACTGCGCTACCGCGGTCGTCGCCGGTCCCGCCGTAGGTAAGCCCCTCCTGCTGCGACTTGTGACAAGACGCCAGGACGAGCGCGAGAATCAGCGCCGTGCCAGCCCGGTTGAGGTCACAGCAGTTTCGTAAGACCTCGCCTACCTTCAGATTCGTCATTTCTTGCCTCCTTAGATTGCCTGATTTCAGTGGCTCGCAGTCGTCGGCCGTGAGCTGTCGCATTCGGCACTCATCGCTCATCACTCTCCGTGCGAGCTCGACCATCCGGTCATGCTCACTCTGTTCTGGTGTTTAGGGTTTGGAGTCTGGCGTTTCCCCCAACGGCGGGCTTTGGGGTTTGAGATTTGGGCTTGTGGTTTCCCGCATCTGATGCGGGCGTCATGCCCCGCCGGAGACGTCGTTCAGAGATGCGGGAAGCATGCCTCGCCGGCAAGGCCAAGCCGTGCAAGAGAAGCCACCCATCTTTTAGCCGTGCCCGACAAGCAACGACGGTTCGCCTGAACCCCTTTTCCTCCAATTCCTCCTGAAGGCCGCTTGCGGCGGTGCCCAGCGCTGACCGGCTGCGGCCCGCTGAGCGGTATCGGTCGTACCAATGCAGCCACTGCTCGAAGACCCTACCTTCTTCGGGACTCCAGGCCCGCGGTCTTTCGGGGCCGCGCAGCCCGAGCCGATGTGCTACGGTTCCAATCATCCAATGTACGCTGGTGAGCCCTCGACCGGCCAGCCGTCGCGCGCGGATGGGGCTTCTTCTGCCTGCCACGGCGTACAGACGGCCCAGTTCAGCCATACAGGGACGGGTGGCCGCATTCCAGCTTGGAAACTGTCCGCTGTCCACCGCCCGCGCGTACTTTACGGCTACGTCGGTTTCGGCCTTCGTCCATCTGGCATGGAGTCTCGGCAGATTAAGGCACGTCGCGCGCCTGGCCAGCTCCCGCAGGGTTGCGTACGTGGTTCGGGGACGCGTCTGTCCGTACCGCATGGGCGACCGTCGGCACATACGACTATGCAGCAGCGCCAGTTCCCGGACGCAGTCCCTGGCGGCCGAGCTGACGTTGGCATATCGGCCCTCGTGGAGAGCGCGGAGGTAGTTGTCCAGCACTGCGGATTCCTGGTCGCTCCATGGTGCATGGAACCGAGCCCAGCCAGCCCTGTGCGCCCATCGCGTCAGACGAACCTTGACCGCGACGGTGGGACGCCCGCTCGCCGCTGAACGGCCGAGCAGCCGTGCAAGCTCACGCCGGCAGGCAGCGGCCGCCTCCTCTGCGTTGGCATACTTCCCGCGCGCCAGCGCACCGCCGAACCGACGCGCAATCTCATCCTCCTCGTGGCTCCATCGGGAACGAGCCCAGGGTCGGCGAATGCGATGCGCCTCATCAAGCACGTGGCAGTGAATCGTGTGCAGCGACCGTGGTCGCGTGGGCCGAGACCCGGGCGGAAGCCGGCGCATCTCATCGAGGCACGCCTCGGCGGCCCGCCGCGCGTCGGGGAATCTGCCGAAGGCGAGACCTCGTGCGTAGCGCCGCACTGCCTTGCGTTCGGCTTCCATCAGACCCGCACCGCTCCACGTCAGCCCCTGCTGGCGAAGGAATTCCCGAAGGCGTCGTTCCACCACGCGAGTATCCCGACCCTTTGCCGCAACATGATGCGACGGGGCTGACTTCCTGATGTGTTCGTACAAACGACCCAGGTCAACAAGGCAGGCAATCGCTGCAGCCCGCTGGTGCTGGTAGCGACCGGCCGCCAAGGCCCGCGCGTAACGGACGACAATCCGGTCCTCTTCAGGAAGCCAGAGTCGACGCGTACTGCTATGCATCCGTTACTTCAGCTTCGTCCGGACGACGCTCCAAACGCTGTACGCACTGTCTGACAGGGGCCGTTGAGGCCAAGCAGCGATGTACGAAACTCGCGTCGTCTCGACCATGCCGACCATCCGAGGCCGAGCCCCGCCGTCAATCTGCAATCTACAATCTGCAATCTGAAATGCCGCTGTGCGCCTTGACATCGCTCCGTAATAGGTGACTGTCCCCAATTCTCCCCTCACTTCTGGGGCCTCTGCTGTTCTGCCCGCCTGAGATGCCGACCCCATTCTTTAGTGAACCGACCGTAGCACGCGGCGACGGTTCGTCGGCTGCCGAGGCGCTCAAGCTCCTCCTGTATTCCGGCCGCCACTGTTTTCTTGGGCGAGGAATTGCGTCGGTGGTGATTCCGGCGATACCAGGGAATCCATCTTCGCAGCACCCGCATCTCGGCCTTGGTCCACACTGCCTTCGGCCAGCAACGATGGTGCCCGTGCGCCAGTTCGACGACATGAGTGTGAACTGCATCACGCGACCTCGCCAGCGTTCGCCGGTACCGGCGAGGATCTGCCAGTCGCCAGCGTCGGCGCAGACGGGCAAGCTCACGGTGGCAGGCAAGCGCCGCTGCGTCCCCGTCCTTGTATTCTCCGTCCAGCAGCGCCAACGCGTAATGGTCAACAATCGCGTCCTCGTCGGCCCGCCACACGCTGATCAACTGCCGGCCAAGCTCAGGCGCGCGCTGCTCGATGAAGCACTGCACGGCTCTGCGCGTCGGCGGCACGCGCCGCTCACTCGCGGATGTGTGTCCGGA
>CAIVTL010000677.1 GCA_903908785.1 Caldifarciminota bacterium
CGGTCCGCTTGACGCAGCCGATCCAGATGCCCGCCCCGTAGATGTACATGTCGCCGGAACCGACCGGCCACTCGCCGCCGGCGTGGCCGATGGCGTAGCCGAACGTACCGTAGTTCGTAATCGGCAGCTTCCACTGGTTACCCTGGTACCACTTGAAGTCGTAGATGCGCGGAGGCTTCGCTGCGCCCGGCGCGGTGCGAGCAAGCAGCGGTACCGCAGCCATGAGTCCAATGAGTCCTATGCGTCCTATGAGTTTCATCATCCCTCCTTAGAACTCCAGCGTCACACCCAGCTTTATCTGCCGGGGCGGCCCGAAGTTGGCCGGGTCGTTGACGAAGTCAAGATAGCCCATCTTGTAGGCGACATACTCCTCGGTGTCGGTGATATAGCCGTCGTGGTTGTGGTCGCGCACCGCGTTGTACTTGGAGGTGTTCAGGAGCGTTACGTCCGGGTCGAGAATCCAGTTGGCCGGTGAATAAGTCGAGATGTAACCGTCGTCGTCAGGCAGGCCGGTTGCCCCGTAGACCCATTGCACGGTCTGGTTATTAAGCAGGTTGGTGACGACCACGTTCAGGCCCAGCTTCAGCCCGCCCAGCCTGATGTACTTCGCCACGTTCAGGTCCGCCTCGTAGCGCGGGAGCATCCGGGCCGAGTTCCGCTCCGCCGTGGGCAGGCCCGCCTCCAGCTTGGCGACCGCGCGCGGCGTGTAGGGAAGGCCCGAGCCATAGCTGAACATGATCGTGCCGTTGAAATCACGCAGCGGGATGAACGCCACATCGTCCGGGAAATCGCATCCGAGGCTGAGCTTCGCGTTGTGCCGTTCGTCGAAGTCGAGGGCGTAGTCGCGGCTCGGCGGCTCCAGTTCCAGGCCGGTAATCGGGTCAACGCCGTACCGGTAGCGTTCGTAGTACCACTCATACGCGCCGGACGCCGTGCCGCGGGCCAGGGACAGCCCGTAGGAGACCCGCGCGTTCCAGTAGTTGGTCAACGACTTCGCTAGCCCCACTTCGAACCCGCGCACGCTTCCGTAGTCCTCGTTCACCAGCGGGAAGTAGCCCATCGGAATCGCCGCAGCGAACCTTGTGCCCAGCAGGTCGAAGACATCCTTATAGTAAGCGGTCAGGTCCGCCACGACGACAGGTGACAGTTCCTGTTCGAGACCCAGTTCATAGGCAATCGTCTGCTGGGCCAGCAGGTCCGGGTTGCCGATAATCTGGTTGCCGCGGTCGTAGGCGGCGGACGTGATATTGTTGTAGAGGAACTGGTACGCCGGGGTCTGGAAGAAGTGGCCGTAGCTGAACCGGAACTTCGTCCTTGCCGCAATCGGGAAAGACACGCCCAGCCGCGGCGACAACTTGAACTTCGTTGAGGCCGCGACCGTCGTCGTGTCCTCGATGTTGCTCGGGTCCGCGCGCTTGTACGCCTCGGGGTCGAGGTAGTCCAGGCGCAACCCGGCGCGCACCACCAGGTCCTCAAAGTCCATCCGGTCCTGCACGTACGCGGCCCCGCCCAGCGGCGTCACGTCGTAGCTGTCTACGAACGGATTCGGGTCCCAGGGCAACGAGTTGTAGCGCCGGTGCAGGTAGTTCTGCTTGACCTCGAGGCCGGTCTTGAACTCGTGAACCTTACCGACATCGTGGGTAACGTCGCCCTTCACGGTGATGACGTCGGACCAGTGCCGCAGGAATCCGCGGTAGTCGCCGGCCCCGTAGAACAGATTATACACGCCCCACGGGTTGTTGGTGTTCGACTTCGACTGCTCCACGTAGCCGGGCATGGGATGGAACAAGACCGACGGGTCCTTGGCGACGGTGTCCTCGGCCTTGAAGATGTAGTCCTGCCAGAACCGGCTGGCGAAGTTGCGCTCGTTCGCCTCACGGGCGAGGTCGCGCACCGCCTGGGTCCGCTCGTCGCCGAAGTAGCCGACGCTGACCGTGTAGTACGTCTGCTTAGTGAGCATGTGGTTCACCGACACGTCGCCCATCTTCAGACGCTCGCGCCGGGACACGAAGTGGTCGAGGTTGTACTTGAATCCAAGATGGTTCTCGTCATCGCGGGTGTAGGGATAGAGCCCGTATTGCTCCCGTGACAAGAACCCGTTGGCCGTAATCCGCATTCCCTGCTGCCAGGGCAGCGCATAGGTAAGCTTGACCGTACCCTTGTAGTCCTGGCGCTGCTGGTTGGGCAGCTTATAGCGCATCGGGTTGTAGTCGTCAGTGAAGTACAACTGACCCGACAGGAAGTACTTCAGCTTCTTAAGGCCGGGCAGGGGTCCGCCCACCGATACCTCGTACCGGTTGTCGCCGAAGTTCAGCCCGCTGCCGAACAGCTCGTCGGTCGTGTAGGCCACGCGGCCCTGGGTCACGTTCTTGCCCTCTTTGGTGATGACCTGGATGATGCCCGACATCGCATCGCCGTATTCCGCGTCGAACCCGCCGGAAATGACCACGACCTCGGCGGTGGCCTCGGGATTAACCCGCGCCGCCTGGTACCCGTAGAGCGGGTCGGAAGTGGCGACGCCGTCGACGAAGTACATCACCTCTTCCGGCCGGCCGCCGCGCAGGTGCTGGCCGTAAGCCGGACTGGTCACGATGCCGACCTGCATCTTAACGATGTCGGCCAGCGACTGCACCGGGAGCTTGGAAATCTCCTGCGCATCCATCACGCCGCCCGATGACGCGCCGGTGCGCACGATGTTCGGCCGCGTACTCTTGATGATGACCGGCCCGACCTCGATGCGGCTGGTTCCCAACCGGAAATCCTCGGTGATAGTCTGGTCCAGAATCACCAGCACGCCGGTCTTCTGCTCCGACTGGTAGCTGATGTAGGACGTGGTCAAAGAGACGGTCCCGACCGGCACGTTCGAGATGATATACTCGCCGTTCGCATCCGTGGCCCCGCCCAGCGACGTGCCGTCAACCAGCACGTTCGCGCCGATGAGCGCCTCCCCGGTCGTCGCATCGGTGACCCGTCCGCGAACCCGTCCGGCCTCTGCGGCCAAGGCAGGCAAGGACAAAGTGGCAATGACAAAGGACAAAACGAGGAGTCCGGACTTTGGACTTCTGACTTTGGACTTTGGACTTGTTCTCATTGTGGCCTCCTACCTCACCCGCACCGGGATAGCCCAGATTGTGCTCATGTGGGTTGCGTCCTTGTACAGCAGGGACGACACCGGGATGACCTCAATGTAGAAGCTCTGGTAGCCGGTGTCCGCCAGGCTGAAGCTGCCCGTTCCCTGCTTCGGGCCGGACGTGATGTCGACCTTGGTCCCGCCGGCCGAAAGGAAGAAGCGGTTCCGATCAACGCTCGTGTCGACCGGCGTACTCGTGTTCACCGTAACGTCGACCAGTTCGCCCGGTTGGACCTCGTACAGCGAATCGATCGACCGCAGGCTGTACAGGCCGCGGCCGTCCAGTCGCGGCGAGTAGAACAACGTGTCGACGTGCCCGGGCCGGGACAGCACGACGTTCGCGATGCTCGGGGCGTCCAGCGAACTCGGCACGAACGCCGCGAACCCGGTCACGCGCCGGACATGGTAGCCGGCGGTACCGCTATCCTTGGGCATGAACACGACTCGGCGCGCCGACCAGTCGAAAGTCCTGGTCGTCTCCACCGCAACCGAGTCGCCGACCTTCACGCTTGAGGTCACACGCCAGACGATGGTGCTGTCCGGCTGCGTGTCCGGATGGAAGGTCACCACCCACAGACTGTCATATAGGAATCGGCAGCCGGCGGTCTTCAAGCTGTCCCAGTAATCCACCTGGCAGAACGTGTCGGTCATGGCAATCGTATCGACCGCCACCCCGAAGTGCAGCTCGTCGGCGTGGATGCTCTCCGCCCGCGCCGGCTGCACCGAAATCAGGTGCGCGAACTTGTACTTCGTCGCGCCCGTCGTCGAGGCGCTGTCCGCTGCGGAAAGCCCAACCGACAGGTTCAGGTCGAGCGGATTCGAGAGCGCCTTGTCCGCCCCCAGAAAGCCGCGCCAGCTCGCCAGTTCGGTCCGGACCGCGCTCGTGTCCGCGGTCCGCCACCACTGCCAGTTCGGGGGCGGCTCGGTTCCGCACCCGACGACAGACAGCAGCATCAGCGCGGCCGCGCCGATAGATGCCACACGTCCGAATTGTCTCATGTTGGATTCCGTCCTCTGTCGCCTGACTCCAGCTCTGTGACTTGCCCGCACACTGCCTCCTTGCTCGAGAATCACGGAGAAAGGAAACGCCGGCCTGACGGCCTCGCCCCCACGCTGCGCCCGTATGAAAAAGCGGGGCGGGCATTGCTGCCCGCCCCGCAGTATCTGCTAGTGCGCCAGAATCAGTTTTCTGGTTATCGAAGTCGCGCCGCTGGTCAGTGTATAGAAATAGACACCGCCCGCAGCGTTGCCGGCATCCCAGGTCGCACTGTAGCGACCGGCTTCGCGACGGCCCGAAGCCAGGGTCTGCACCGGCCGCCCCACCGCGTCATAAACTACGAGCGAGACGTCGCCCGTCCGCGGCAGCGCGTAGGAAATCATCGTCCGACCGCCGGACGGGTTCGGCCGCGCGACCGCGTCCAGCCGCATCGGCGTGGTACCGGGCCGCTCGGCCACTCCCGGCGGGATGATCGAATCTACTGGTATCTTCTGGACCACAACCGTGTTGTTGGTCGCCGCCCCTTCGCTCTGCACGAAGAAACCCGCAATCTGGTCGATTTCATATATGATGCAGAGAGTGTCCGGGTCGCCTTCGAGCGCGAGGTCGATGATCGACGGGAACCGCATCGAACTGGTGCCGGCATCGGTCAGCTTGACCGCCGGTGCCCAGGTGATGCCGCCGTCGTTCGAACCCGCAACGAAGACGTCGGCGCGCAGGCGCGAGGTAATCGGCTCGACGTTCGCCGAATCAAACTGCTCCCAGGCGACGAACAGGTGACCGTCGTCGTCCTGGCCCATGCTGGGACGGTCGGCATACGTCGCGTTGTAGCCGACGGCCGCCTGCAGGTTGGCCGGGGCGCAGCCCGCGGTATGGATATGGTTCCACTGCGGGTTGTTGTCCGGGCAGTAGTGCCAGATCTGCGAGGGAATAATGTAGACGGTATCGTTCACCTGCGGAGCGACGTTGGCTACGATGTTCAGCCGGTTGTTGTTGTCGTAGTACGGAGAGAGCGACGTGATGTGGAACGCGGTCAGCGTGTCCCCGCCGTAGGCGGTCGGGGTCGGGATCTGTGTCGCCGAGGTCCAGGTTGCGCCGTTGTCGGTGGACGTCTGCATGTATGCGTCCTCAGGGACGTCGGTGCTGATTTCCCACGTCAGACAGACATTGCCTGACACCTTGGAGGCCGCGACGTTGTGGGTCGGGAAGCCCGGGCTCGGCTCAATCGGCGTAATCGGGGCCGAGTAGGTCGGCCAGGTCGCGATATTGCTGTAGCTCATCACATAGCCCGCGGTGATCGGGAAAATGCTGATAGTGCCGTTCTGGCCCACCGAAATCGGCGGCCACTGGCAAACGCCGAGGGTAGGCTCGGCGTCGGCGTAGTCAAAGATGCCCGCGCCCGGGGCCGCGTCCTTGGCCACCTTGGGCGTCACGCCGCCGGTGCCGGTATAATGGCAGCCGACGATCGCCGCACCGGAAGTCGGGTCGTAGTCGATGTTGCCGTAGCCGGCGCGGTGGGTGAACACGTTCACGCCCGACTGCATGTAATCAGGGTCAATCCAGTTCCATGTCCGGGTCGCGAAATCGTAGTAGTTGTAGCGCATGTTCCGGTCATCGAACGTGGTGCCCGAAGTCGCGGTCGAATACATCCACAGTGCATGCACTCCGAACCCCGACGCGTTCCGAATCATTCTCAGTCCCGGACCGTTGGTCCACCAGTCGTAGGTCGTGCCGCCGATGGTGTCGAGGGTGCCGACCAGGGCCTTCGGTGGGATGGTCGACCCTCCCTGGTAGGCCGGCACCACCGCCGGTGCCGAATTCGATATACCGTTGTCCGGCGCCAGCGCCGTGACCAGCCGTGTGCCGCCCGCCGCCAGTGCCAGAATCGGCACAAGCAGAACCAGGCAAAGTACGTTACGCATCAGACTCCTCCTCGGTTTTGGTTTATCAGCATCGTCATCGGCTCCTTGCCTTGTGACTGCTGTGTTCACTACTCTATCTCGACCGATTTGTTGCGCAGGTTCGCCGGTGAGAATCTCTGCCTCATCCCGCATCCACCGCGGCCCGGTGGTGTTCTCCGGTGACGTGCACGTTGACCGCTACCCGATTTCCGGCAGGAAAGCCTTCAGCCGTCTGCCGGGCCGGAACTGCAGCCGAGCAAATGTTACCGCCAGCACCCCGGAAGTCAAGCGAGTCTCGGGCCCCAAACCCGATATTGAACCCCAGAGCACACAGAGATTTGGAGGATACGGAGCGGAACCCCGACCTTCACCCGACTCTGTGCTCTCTGTGGCCCCGGTGGTTAATCCTATCTCGGTTCTTGGGCGGGGCACGGCGGTGTCTGCTAGCGCGCCAGTATCAGCTTTCTTGTCACCGACGTCTCGCCGCTGGTCAGCGTATAGAAGTAGACGCCGTCAGCGGCTTGGCCTGCGTGCCACGTCGCACTGTACCGACCGGCCTCGCGACGGCCCGAGGCCAGGGTCTGGACCGGCCGCCCCAACGCGTCAAATACGACGAGCGACACGTCGCCCTTCCGCGGCAGCGCGTAGGAGACCATCGTCCGGCCCCCCAACGGATTCGGCGATGCCGTCAGGTCGAGCCGCTTCGGCAACGCGCCCTGCTTCGGCTCGGCGATGCCGACAGAGTCCGTGGGCACCTTCTGGAAAATCATGGGGTTGCTCGACCACGGCCCGGTTGGCGAGGAACCCGCCCGGAATCCGGCGACTTGGTCAGCCTGGTACAGAATGCCAAGCGTGTCGTGCCCCGCGTCGCCGGGGATTGCCACGTCCGTGATGGACGGGAAACGCAGCGAACTGGTGCCGGCCTCGGCAATCTTGATGGCCGGGGTCCAGGAGACGCCGTGGTTGTTCGAGCCGCTCAGCCAGATATCGGCGCGGAGCAGGGTCGTC
>CAIVTL010000678.1 GCA_903908785.1 Caldifarciminota bacterium
CTGAAGGACGGCTACCCGCACGAGATGCGCGCCGCGGACTACGACGACTGGGTCACTGATACGTCGAAGATGACCGGCAAGGATACCCACGGCTTGAACGGCGACATCCTGGTCTGGAACCACCTGACCCAGCGCCGCCACGAACTCTCCTCGATGGGCATCCGCGTCACCAAGGAGACCCTGAAGGAACAGCTCAAGCTGTCGGGCCAGCTCGACCGGCTGACCCTGCCCTATCACAGTATGATAATGAAGGATCAGATTCCGCTGTCCATCGGCGGCGGTATCGGCCAGGGCCGGGTCCAGATGCTCCTGCTCCGCAAGGCGCACTTCGGTGAAGTCACGGTCACCGTGTGGCCGAAGCAGTTGCACGACGTCTGCGAGAAGCACAACATCTTCGTGCTGAAATAGCGACAGCACTATCGACGCAAGCGAGGGGCTGCTACGGCAGCCCCTCGACCTTCAGGTAGA
Organism: Caldifarciminota bacterium; assembly: GCA_903908785.1. Taxonomy (GTDB): domain Bacteria; phylum Hydrothermota; class Tepidihabitantia; order Tepidihabitantales; family Tepidihabitantaceae; genus UBA2258. The sequence goes on from CAIVTL010000678.1 coordinate 469, forward strand.
AATTGCCGCTGCCAGACCGGTCTGTCAGCGCAGGAGAACCACGGCGGTGCTTCCCTGTTTTGCTCCGGCTTTCCAGCAGAGGAGATACGTGCCGGCCGGCACGATGCGGCCGAGCTCGTCCCGGCCGTCCCAAGTGAGGGAATAGGGATTAGGGACTGGGGATTGGGGTGCGGAGAGGACACGGACCTGCCGACCCGTCGCGTCGTAGACCGATAGTTCCAGAGGCGATGACTCAACGGCCCGGCAGTGTATGGTAGCCGACCCGCGACACGGATTGTGTTGCTGCAGCAGGGGCGCAGGACCGGCTTCGGCTCCACTGCGCTCGGCGATGCCCTGCGCCGTGGCGTACTTGATGACGGTGACGGAATTGACGAATGAGTAACCGCCGCTCGTCACTGCGACTACCGCGTTGCCCGCGGTGTCGAGGCAGAGGGCGGAGTAGGTTACCTCGAGCGAGTCGCGCCAGTACAGGCGCCACGCCTGGCCGCCGAGCGTGTCGTAGCGAGCAAGACACATGGACTCATTGACAATGCCGGTTACGAGGATGGAGCCCGCGTCCGGGCACACCACGGTTGCGGCACCGGCCTCACCGGCGATTTGAGCGGCCCACAGGGTGTCGCCTTCCGGGTTGGTGCGCGTCAGCGTCGGCAGGTAGTTCGTGTCAGCGCCGGCGAGCAGCACGCAGCCGTGGGGCTCGACAGCGACGCCGACGACCCCGCCAACCGTCTGCGGGTGCGCCCACAGCAGGTTCCCGAGCGAATCATACTTCAGGTAGCAGGAACCATCGCAGCCGCCGCAGACCACGATGCTGTTGGTTGAGTCGACTGCAACCGACGTCGCCCAGTCCGAATTGCCTGAGTCCCAGCGCCGGCTCCACACGGTGTCGCCGGCCGGCGAATACTTGACTGTCAGGTAGTCCCAATCGCCGTTGCCGTTGTGGGAGCGGCCGGTCACGATGTAGTTGCCGGAACGGTCGCAGGCAACGTCATAGGGGTAGTCGTCGTCGCCGGTGTCGAACCGGCGGGTCCAAAGCGTGTCGGCGTCAGGCGCGTATTTGGCGACAAGGTAGTCATCGTGGGACGGGTAAGCGACCACGACATCGCCGTCGTGGTCGACGGCGATGCCGCCGTCATAGTCGCCGGCGAATTCGTACGGCGTGTACCGGGTCGAGAGCACGGTGCCGTCGGCGCCGTACTTGATGATGACAAAGCGGCTGCGGTAACTGGTGTCCATGGTCAGGCCGAAAAAGAACACGTTACCGTAGGCGTCGGCCGCCAAAGCGAGCGCGTCGTCCTCGCTGCCGGCAACGTCGTACGTGCGAGTCCAGACCGTGTCCGGCGGCTGGGCGAGAGCCAGGGCGGCGAGGAACAAACCGGCGAACAGCATCCTGTAGTTCATTCTTGTCTCCTGTTTGGCGGTTGAGCATAGCTCAAGCCCGGCAAAGGTCAATCTCAGGCTCCTGTCCGCGAAGAGCACAACCCTCGCGTGCGGAAATAACACAACGATCGAGCCGCAGCGAGTGGCGGCTCGCCGACATCCGGCTAGAGTCCGCGGGCGATGCTCGGCCGGCCGGGGCCGCGCAGCGGCTGCGGCGAAGGGTCGTTCAGAGAAGCCGGGCCCGACGGTACACCAGGGTTCGGCCTTTCCAACGCGAGCGGCCGACCAGCGCCAACACCATGGCCCGCAGCCCGACGAAAGCCGATACCGTGATGACCGCAGGGCCGAGCAGGAATAAGTGCCAGGACAGGCCGAACCGGAGTGAGGCCAGCAGCCATATGCCGGCGGCAAGGACGATGGTCGCTATCGGCGCGAAGGGCATCATCCTGCCGCTTACGACTGCAGTTGCCACGCTGACGATGGGATGCCAGGTTATCGTGAGCAGCCACAACCAGACGAACAGCGCAACCAGCACGCGGTAGTCGAACAGGGCGAACAGGTTCTTGCTGAACCCGGCGACCGCCTCGCGCAGTCCGCGGTACATCCGGGCGCTGACCAGTCGCGTCGCGTCCAGCAGGCACCAGCGATATCCCATGCGCCTGACCGCCTTGGCCAGCGCAATGTCCTCAGCCGCGTGGTCTCTCACTGCTCCGTGCCCGCCCGTTGCCTCATAGACATCGCGCCTGAACAACAGGAGCTTGCCGTTGGCCACGGTGAAGATGGCGCTGCGCGGCAGCAGCCGAGCTACAACCAGCGGCAGCAACGAGAGTATCGACCACGTCACCAAGGGAACCGTCACTTGCTCGCCAAGGCTCGGGATGCGGTTTGCGGTAATCGCGGTCAGCAGGTCGGCGCGCGTCGTCTCCATTGCGTCCACTGCCAGCCGGACCGTCTCTTGGTGAAACACGGTGTCGGCGTCGGTGAAAAGCAGCAACTCGCCCCGCGCGGCATCGGCCAGTTGCCGGCAAGCCCAGGCCTTGCCGTTCCAGCCGTCGGGCAGCGGCCGGCCCGGCAGTACGCGCAGCCGGTCGGCCTTCAGTTCGGCGAGCACGGCCGGCGTGCGGTCCTTGGAACCGTCGTCCAACACCAAGACCTCGATGTCGCCGTAGTCCTGCGCGAGCAGCGACCTGATGCAGGGACCAATGTTGTCTTCCTCGTCGCGGGCGGGGACCAGCACCGACACCTTCGGTCCGCGCGCTGCCGGCGGGAACCGTCCCATTCGTCTGAGCAGCAGGACATTGGTGACGGCAACGAGCGCCTGCGCGCCCACGAAGCCAAGGATGTGCTGCGAATCAACCAGCCAGTGGAGCCAGCTCAAGAAGCAGAACGAGGCTTCAGGTGCTTGAAGGAAACTACCGTCGCGTTCACCGTCCAGGCCGCGACTAGCGCGGGACCCGGGTGACGCCACAGCAGGTATGCGAAGAGGCACGCGAGAGCGACCAGCGTACTCCAGTCGTCGCGGAGGCGGAACACCAGCTTGCACAGGGCGAGCACGCCGCCGAGCAGGCATGGCGCTTCCCAGAGAGTCAGGCCGGACCAGACTCCGAACGTGGTGGTAATCGCCTTGCCGCCGCGCAGGCGCAGGAACGGTGAGAACGCGTGCCCGAGCACGGGCGCGACGATACTCGCGGCCAACCACCAGCCGCGGACACCCAGCAGCCAGTAGGCGGCGGCCACCGGCAGCCAGCCCTTCAGGAAGTCAAGCAGCAGCGCGATGCTGCCGACGATTGGGCCGGCCGACCGAAACGCACTGACCGGGCCCGGGTTGCCATCGCCGACCCGGCGCACGTCGCCGCCGGCCAGCCGCGCCAGCCATGCGGAAAACATCAACGAGCCCGAAAAGAACCCGACAACCGTCATCAGCAGGCCGCGCAGCGCCACCGTTACTCTCCCTCGCCGGCAGCGTCGAGCCGGAACCGGTAGTCGCTGTAGACGTCCGCGATGGTGATGCGGCGGTGCATCAACTCAATGAGAAGCTTCAGCTTCAAGTCCATGTTCATGTCAAAACGCACCGGCGCCCAGAACCCGCCGACCCGGTCGTAGTCAAGCAGCATACTCGCGTCGGTCACGACAAACGGCAGGCGCGCCGGCAGGAATTTCATCCGCACCACATCGAAGCTGTCCTTCAGCACCCAGGCCCGGCCGCGCACGGTCTTCCCCGATGGAGACACGGGTTCGAACCCGACAATCCAGGCGTCTTCACCGTGGCAGGGCCCTGACGCGAGCACGGTGTAGCGGTAATCTTTCCGCGTCTCGACGAAGAACGGCATCCTAGAGTCGGTCGCCATGATTCCCTTGCCCCGCAGGTCGGCGACTGCACGCTCCCGCTCATGGCCCCGCAGTTCCCGTCCATTCGCGCTGACCGTGAGAAACTCATGTTGCTGCCGTCCGCCACGTTCCCACGATACCCGCCGCGTGCAGCCTATGGTGCTCGCCGCCCCGGTCTTCAGGTCCTGCTCCTCGTACTGATACACGGCGTGGTAGCTAACGCCCGCTATCCTGCGGTCCTTGTCCGTCAGGCGCTCGAACACGCGGTCGATGACCGTGTCCTGTCCTACCGCTGCGAGCGTCAACAGCACGGCCAGCCAGTTCACGGCTGCAAGTCTACCAGAGCAACAGGCCACGCCAAGTGCGGCGGGAGCCGCCCCTCGGCGTCCGGGGACGGTTCGCCGTCGGACTTGCGTCAGTTAGACCTATGGGCTATGCTGACCGTGCCGCGGTTCAGGCGTTGCCGTACCCCGGCTTACACATGGACGTATCCACCGAACCGAAGACCGCAGCCGTCACGGGCGCCCGTCGTCCGTTCCCTCGCGAAGGGATGACCGGGTGAAGCTGCTGGCTGCAGGGCCGGTTCGTGACCGCTACGACGTCGTCGTGGTCGGGTCCGGGCTTTCGAGCCTGACCGCGGCCGCGCTCGTTGCCCGACGCGGTCTTTCGACTCTCCTTGTCGAACACCACTACCTGCCGGGCGGGATGTGCACGACCCTGCGGCGCAAGGGGTTTTCGTTCGACACCGGCACCGCCCTGATGTACGGATTCGGCGAGCGCGGCGTGAACCCGCACCGGTTCGTGATGAACGAACTCGAGGCCGACGTCGACGTCATCGAGCACGAGGCGCTGCTGCGGATGCACTTCAACGGCAAGCCGATTGTGTTCTGGCCCGACTACGACCGGTTCGTCACCGAACTCTGCGCCGCGTTTCCCAGGCAGGCCGATGAGGTGCGGGCGCTTTACGCGTACCTGCGCAAGCTCTATACCGACGTCATCGCCAGCCAGCAGATGATCGTGCCGCCGACCGAGATTCCGCCGCAGGAGAACCTGAAGAAGCTGCTGCGCCACCCGGCCGCGATGCTTGCTTCTCTGCGCATGCTTTCCCTGCCGGCCGAAAAGGTTCTGCGCCGGTTCGTGAAAGACCCGGAGTTGATGGCTTTCTTCGACAAGCTCTGTTCGGTTTACGTCTACTGCACCGCTGCCGAGACGCCGGCCATTCTTGCCGCGACGATGTTCGTGGACAACCACGTGGGCGGCGCGTACTACCCGGCGCGTTCTCCGCAGATCTACTCGTCGACGTTGGAAAAGGCTTTGGAGGACGCGGGCGGGCAAGCGCTCTACGGGCACCGCGTGGACGAGATAGTCATCGAGGACGGCCGGGCGACCGGCGTGCGGCTTGAGGACGGCACGAAGGTGCGGGCCGGCGCAATCGTGGCCGGCGTCACGGTCTGGAACCTGTACGGCAAGCTGGTCCGGCCCGAATTCCAGAAACCGGGGCGGGCTGAGTGGGCGAAGCGCCTGGTCCCGACCTACGCCAGCCTCGTGCTCTACATCGCGGTCAAGGCTGAGGCGATACCCCCAGGCACGCTGCCGGTCGAGATGCTGATCGCCGACATCGAGGGCGTGAACCCGGGCGACCTGACGCTCTACATTTCGTCACTCGACGACCCGTCCATCTGCCCGCCGGGTACGCACGTCATCACGACCATCGCGCCGTCGCCCGAACCGTGGCCCAGCCCGTGGAGCAAGGAATATCGGACCGCGGCCTACCGCGAGCGCAAGTCCGCCGCCGTCGCCCGCACGCTCGACCAGATTGAAATCCGATTCCCGAACCTGCGCAAGAGCATCATCCTGCTTGAAGCGGGCACGCCCGCCACCATCGAGCGCTACACCCTGAAGAACGGCGGCGCGGTCGGCGGGCCGAAGCAGGCAATCGGCCAGCAGTTGATGAAGCGGCTGCACGCGCAGAGCGACTGGCCCAACCTGTACCTCTGCGGCGACTCGACGGTGATGGGAATGGGCACGCCGGCCGTGACGGTCTCCGGCGTCGGCGCGGCCAACATGGTCCTGCGCGCGGCGAAGCTGCCCGAATACGGCCGCCGCGAGTTCAGCCGCCAGCGCGTGCACATCGTCAAGGGCAGGCCGCTCGACCCGCTGCCCGGGCCGGACGAGCCGCTCGACCCGAAGCGGGCGGCGCGGCTTGCGCGCGAATGCCAGTACTGTGAGGCGCCGGGCTGCACGCACGCCTGCCCGACCGGGAACGACCTGCGCAACGTGATGCGCCGCATTGAGGCGGGCAACATTGCGGGCGCGGCGCAGGCCTTGCGTCAGTCCAACCCGCTGGCCGAGGTCTGCGGCTGGCTCTGCCGGCCCGACCCGGCCTGCGAACGGCGCTGCCTGCGCCGGAGCTTTGCCGACGGCCCGGTGCGGATTGCCGAGTTGGAGTCGTGGGTCTGCCGCGAGGCGGGCGAGCGCGGCTGGAGAACTGACCCGCCCGAAACCACAGGTCGGTCCGCGGCGGTTATCGGCGCCGGTCCGGCGGGCCTAAGCTGCGCGTACTTCCTTGCCCGCGCGGGCTGGAACGTGGCCCTGCTCGACGCGCGGCCGGAGCCGGGCGGCAGCCTGCTCGACGCTGGTGCGGCGGTCCTGCCGCCCGATGCGCGCGAGCGTGACATCAGGGGAGTGCTTGCGGCCGGCGTGAAGTTCGTGGGCGGTCGGCGTGTCACTGACGTCGCGGAACTGGAGCAGAAGCATGCCGCAGTCGTCGTCGCGGCCGGCCCCGGCGCGGCATTTCTCATCACCGGTTTTGGGTCGGTAGGGGACGGGCTCAAGACGAAGGGCAAGATTGTGGCGTGCGGCAGCGTCGTGCGCGGCCCGTGCGGCGCGGTGCAGGCCGCGGCTGACGGTCGCGAAGCGGCACGGCTGGTGCATAACCGGACCTGAACTTGATGATGGTCGGGCGTGAGATTCAGCAACAAGGCATGAACGGATGGCAAAGTTCAGGAGGAAAATGTGGGCAGTGAGAGAGACCGCGTGCGGGAAGAACTGTGCTGGCCGTGGTGGTGGCCGGATTCTGGGTAGGAATGTGCGAATTCGTACGGAACCAGTTGTTGCTGCTGCCGCAGTGGCAGACGCATTATCGGAACATGGGCCTCGCGTTTCCTTCCCAGCCTGTGAACGCGATGCTGTGGGTGGTTTGGTCGTTCCTGCTGGCCGGAACGGCCTTCGCCATCTCCCGGCGGTTCGGTCTGTGGCAGACTACCTTCATCGCGTGGGCGATGGCCTTCGTGATGATGTGGGTCGTCATCTGGAACCTATCGGTCCTTCCCGTCGGAATCATGCCGATTGCCGTTCCGTTCAGCTTCATCGAAGCCCTCGGCGCTGCGTTCCTCTGCCGCAGGCTGGCGCGGCCCAACGCACGGTGAGCGGCACGTGTCCGGCAGGAAGCCCGTCATCCACGTGCTGAAGTAGCACGGGATGGTTTGATTCAAGCGGGGCGGCGCAAGCCGCCCCGCGCGTGGCTTGAGCGCCTGGCGAATGCCGGCGCCTTCTTCTACCTATCCGCGGGCCGTGAAGCTGACGTTGTCCAGCAGCAGGGCCGGGAACCGACCCATCGGTGCGTCGTGCACCGTGTCTTCGACCGCGACCACATTCTTTAAGTCCTCGTAGACGTTGCCCGCGACCATGGCGTCCTTGACCACGCCGACAATCGCGCCGTCCTCGACCCACAGCCCGGGCGAAAGCCCGAGGGAGTAGTCGCCGTTGAGCCGGTTTCCCGAATGCGCGCCCATCACGCCGGCCGCGACCACGCCCCGACCCATCAGCTTGAGCAGGTCCGCGAGCGAGTGTTCGCCCGGCGCCATCGTCAGATGCTGGAGCGACGGGAGGGGCCGCGATGTGACGTCGCCGCGATAGCCGTGCCCGGTCGGCTCGGCCCCGGTCTTGCGGGCGTAGAACCGGTCGTTGAAGAAGTTCCCGAGCACGCCGCGCTCGAAGAGCTTGAGGTTGCGGCAGGGCGTGCCTTCGTCGTCGAACGCGCGCGCGCCGGGCAGGCTGTCGTTCAGTGGCTCATCGGTGACCGTGAGTTTCTCGCTCAGTACCTGCGCGCCGATTCGCCCGGCCAGGGGCGACACCTTCTCGTAGACGTTCTTGGCCTCGGTCGCCTCGACCAGTCGCCACGCCAGCGCGAACAGCGCATCGGCCAGGAACAACACGCGAGCCCGTCCGGAAGGTGCTTTGACTTCCTTGGCCGACGCGTTGTACGTGTCGGCGATGAACTGGAGTTCGGCCTCGGGGAACGGCGCGAACGCCTTGGCGGACAACATGCGCCGGATGCCGGAGTAGGAACCGGGATACAGCACGCCGGCCATCGCGAAATAGTTGGTCGCCCGCGTGCATGCGTCCACCCCGCTGCTCGTGAGCACGCGCACCTCGTTTGTGCCGCGGCTGGACATCAGGTTCACCTGGCCCCGGGCCCGGCTCGACAGGTAGTCGGTCATCCGGCGGCATTCCTCGGCCAGCACCGCGTTGCCGCCCGTCGGCTCAACCGCCGTATCCAGCACGGGCAGCCTGACCGGCGCGGGCAGGTCGCCGGCCGCCTCTACCCCGCCGGCCAGCGCCGCGACGGCGTCGCGCACCAGCCCTTCGCGGTCGATGAGGTTGCGCGTGTAGGCGAATCCCTGTTTGCCATCCTTCACCAAGGTCAGGGCCGTACCCGAGATCATCCCGCTGTCCACGGTCTTGAGCCGGCCGTTCTCGAACCCGACCTCGTCTTGGGTCGCGCTCTCGCCGTACACGGTCACGGCGTCGGCGTGCCTGCGGGCGATTTCCATCAGGCGTTCCATTATCTGCCTCCCACTACCACGCTGTCGATCAGCACGTGCGGTGCGCCGTTGCAGGAGCGCCAGTTCATCTGGCCCTTGCCGCACCCGCCGACCTCGCGCAGGGTCAAGTCGCTGCCTACCGCGCTGATGCTCTTCATCGTCTCATACAGATTGCCGGAGACGTTGATGTCGCGGAGCATCCGGCCCGGTTTGCCGTCCTTCACTTCGAACCCGAACTGGGCGCCGAACGTGAAGTTCTCACCCGAGGTCTGGCCGCCCATGTGGTTGCACACGTACAG
>CAIVTL010000679.1 GCA_903908785.1 Caldifarciminota bacterium
ATCCGTGTGCTCAAGGTCTCGAATCCCCGCCGACCACAGATGCTCGGCCAAATCAACTGCCGGGGGCTATTGTACGGAGGCACAGAGAACGGCACGGGGTTCGTGAGCCGCGACACGTTCCTCTATGTCCTGTACGGGTACACGTGCGGCCTGCAGGTGTTCTCCGTGGCGAATCCTAGCAGCCCTTCAGAGGTGGGAAACCTCGGGCTCAGCACGCAACCGACCGGCATTGCTCTGAGTGATAGCTACGCGATCGTCGTCGGCTGGGACTCGCTCCTTCGAGTCATCAACGTTGCTGACCCGCGCAACATGCAGCAGGTGGCAGCACTGCTTCTGCCCGATGAAGCGCTGGGTGTGGATATCAAAGGGAGTTGTGCTTTTGTCGCCTGTGGCCACGCGGGCTTGGTTTCGGTTGACATCTCGAATCCGCTGAGTCCGCAGCAACGCGGGCAAGTCGCGGGGTTCACCGGCATCTGGGTTGTCTGCGACACGACGAGGCCGCTGGCCTACGTTGCCGGTGGTGCTGGCGGCCTGCACATCATCAACATCGCCGACCCGCAGTCGCCTTGTCGTATCAGCACGCTCGCCTCGACTCCGACGATAGACATTTTCAAGGCCGACACATTTGTCTATCTCACCGGCTCAACCGCGTACCAGTCCAACTTCTACGTGGTGAGCATCGCGGACAGCGCGCACCCAAGGCTGGTCGGTCAATCGCTGGCAGACGGCTGGAGTTACAGCGCCTGCGCCCTGATGCCCTTCAGCTACGCCTACACCTGCGACGGCTGGGAAGGCCTGCACGTCATCAGCCTAGCCAACCCGACCGCACCGGTTGTGGACACAGCGATGTGGGGTGCATGGACAAGCCTTGACTTGGCAATCCAGGACAGCTTGGTCTACGACGCTAGCCACTGGGCTGGACTCAAGGTCATCTCTGTTGCTGACCCGTCGCGGCCGGGGGAAGTAGGCTGCTACGATACGTTGAACACCTGGGATGAGGTGCAGGCAGTTGCTGTCCGCGATTCCTTTGCCTTCATATCATGGTTCAGCCTATCGAGCGGATTCCGTTCAGTGGACGTGTCCGACCCCGCCCGCCCGCGTCTAGGCGGGGGCGCTCTTTGCTCCGACTTCGGGAAAGCCATTGTCGTTCGTGACACGGTGGCCTTCGTTGCGGAGGACAATTCCTTCGAGGTATACAACATCGCCCGGCCTCGAGAGCCGGTCAGAATCGGGAGGTGCGACCTGACAAACGTGACGGGAGACCTGGTCGTGATAGGAGACCACGCATACATAGCGCCGAGTCTGGAAATCGTGAACATCGCCGACCCAACTCAGCCTTGGCTTGCCAGCACGACCTCAAGCAACAGTGGCGGGTTGGCCATCGTGGACACGTTTGCCTACTGCGCGGCGTATGGGTCACTCGAAGTTTACTCGGTGGCTAATCCGCTTACGTCACGCAGACTGGCTACCGTGCAAATTCCGGGTGTAGGGTGGGATGTGGAGATTTCCGGCTCCGTCGCATACGTCGGGTGCGGTGAACTGGAAGCGTTCGACATCAGTGACAGGGTGAATCCAACAATGCTCGCGCATTACCGGACGCCGCACTACGTCAGGAAGATTCGCTCCGACTCGCCATACGTCTATGCTGCTTGCAGTGACGGGGGGCTTTACATATTCCGGAGTTGCTCGACCGGCGTCACCGAACGGGCATTCAAGCAGCGACCCGACGGTGTGATTCAGTTGCGGCCCAATCCGACTGGAGGTGCGGTCTGGGTCAGCGTCGGCAGAGCCACACCGGGCAGCATCGTTCTCTCTGTGCGAGACATCGCCGGTCGGGAAGTCCAGAGACAGTACATCGGGGGTGCCGACAACGGCAGGCGTGAGCCACTTGACGTTGCCGACCTCCCAGATGGCTGCTACTTCGTCAGTGTGGTAGGTGATTCACCAGCGTATCAAGAGAAGTTGGTCATATCTAAAAGGAGGTAGAACATGAAACGGTTCGTCATGCTGTTGGCCTTCGCCGTGCTCACGGCATCAGCTAACACCAAGCTGTACGACATAGTTCCGTACAAGTGCTACGAGGGCTGGACTGCTGGAGTCCCAAACGCATATGTCGGGCAACAGTTCGTCGCCTGTGCTGATTCGTTGGTCTATGCGGAGTTCTTCGCGGCGATGGCTTGACATGCTGCTCTTACCGCCGAGAATCAAGCAGCCATGATTGTGCTCGCGCTGCTGATGGCTCTCTTGCCGCAGTCGGGCGTTTCGGGGTACAGAGGGAGTTGTAGCCCCAGCCTGCTCGCGTGCGATACGTCCGAGGCGGGCATCAGGGCGTGGAAGGAGCAGAACCAGCGGGCTTGGGAGGCGCTGCAGGAGGGCAAGGACGACGATACGCTGGAACTCGTCGGGCGTTGGCCGTTTGGCGGGGCGTTGCGGGTCCGGCCAAGCTGGAACTTCGACAGCGACAGCATCGTTTATATGTCCGATGGCTCGGG
>CAIVTL010000680.1 GCA_903908785.1 Caldifarciminota bacterium
AGTCCCGGACGGGGCTGAGGAAGGCGTGCAGCAGGCCGCCGAGGACTGCCCGTCCAGCGCCATCAAAGTCGAAGACTAGTTCAATAGCATCGTCGCCCGCCGGCACCCCCTGCCGGCGGGCGACTGCTTTCCCGGCCAGACTCCGGCCGAGCAGGTCATCCACAGATTACACAGATTACGCAGATTCCCCTGCCCTGAACCCTTGAACCCCTGAACCCCAGAACCCCTCATGCTCCGAAGTGTCACCCCGACGCCGAGGAGGGGTCTCGGCCGGCCGGACGGAGGCTATCCACAGATTCCGCAGATTACGCAGATGACCCGGAGGGCCAGCCACGAAAGCACGAAAGACACGAAACGGATGGGTGAGGAGAAGATCGGGTTCGTTTCTTCCGGCTTGGCCTCTGCGGCCCCTGTCGGACAGTGCGTATCTTCGTAGCTCTCCATATCGGCGTTCGGGCCGCGCCCCGAGTCTCTCGCCTCTCGCCTCTCGTCACCCGCCTCTCGTCACCCACCAGTCGCCTATCGTCCCTCGCTACTCGCCAATGGCCTTCCACCACTGCAAACTGCAAACTGCAAGCTGCAAACTCGTACGCCGAAAGCGTCCCCCGAAGCTCGCTTGAAAGCTCGTTGGAATGCGTCTTCAGAAGTGTCTCCAAGAGCTTGTTTCAGAACGTACTCAAGAGCGTCGGCCAGAGTTCCTCGTATCGCTCAACAACCCCCTTGGGCCAAAGGTCAAGGCATCGTTCCTCACATCGCTCGCGGCAAAGCTTGTCTCAAAGCTCGGTTCGAGCATCATCTCATACCTCAACCTAAACCTCAACCTGAACCTCGCTCCAGACCTTGCTGGAAAGTCAGACCGATGGCTTCCTGCCGGGCTGCTCCCCGTGTGGGGGGTTGATTTGCGGCCTCGGCCCCTAACCATCGAGTTTACAGTGAGATAGGTCCAGAAACCGATTCGGCGGCCTGTAGGCTTATTAGTCTACAGAACTGACTCAAGCTGAGCCAGAATCAGTTGACGCCAGACACCACGTATCCGCCTCTCGCCTCTCGCCTCTCGTCTCTCGTCTCTCGCCTCTCGTATCTTTCCTCCCATAACTCGCAACCCGCAACTCGCAACTCGTAACCCGCAGACCCCTACCGCCACTGCAAACTGCCAACTGCACCCTGCAAACTCGGGCGCTCCGCGCCCGCCGCCCCTGAATACTGACTGCTGAACACTGACTACTCCCCTCTCGGCCGCGCTCCGTCTGCTTGACATCACTCCTGCTGCCGATATTCTGTCAGTGAGGACATCAAAATGAAGACCCGCAAAGAGATTGAGCGCACGCTGCGACTCCACTTGCCCGAACTGCGCCGGCGGTTCAAGGTCAAGCGCATCGGTATCTTCGGTTCGGTCGTTCGCGGAGAACAGCGCGGGCGGAGCGACCTCGACATCCTCGTCGAGTACTCAGAAACCCCATCCCTCCTCGCCATCGTGGCCCTCAAACGTCACTTGAGCGAACTAACCGGCGAGAAGGTAGACCTCGTGCCGGCCAGCGCCCTCAAGCCCGCATACCGCCGCACCATTCTCGACGAGGTCGTCTACGCGTGAAGAGTCGACACTACCGTCAGTCGCTCCAGGACATCATCGACGCAACGGCGGACATCGAGAAATTCATGGCGGGCGTGAATCTTGAGCGGCTCACCGGCGACCGGAAGACGCTCTTCGCCGTGGCCAAAGCGCTGGAGAACATCGGCGAGGCAGTCAAGCAGATTCCCTCCGCCGTGCGCCGCAAGTATCCGGACGTACCGTGGAAGGACATGGCCGGCATGAGAGACGTACTCGTGCACGACTACTTCGGCGTCGATGCGGCAATCGTCTGGAAGACGGTCCGGGAAGACCTGCCGCCGCTCAAGCGCAGCATCGCTGACGTCCTCGCGGCGACCGACGAATGACCCGCGTCCCCGAATCCCGCAAGCTGTTAGCTGTAAGCTGTGAGCTGTAAGCCCATGCCCCCCGCGATGAAATCCGAACCCTCGGCCTTGACGGATTGGACTAAAATGATCCGCGTCCCCGAAAACCCTAGGCAGGTAGGATGACTGAGGGCGTTCCGGCTACTAGCAGCGTGTGCGCTGCCGTCCCGGACTTGAGGGGTGCCTCGGCGCC
>CAIVTL010000681.1 GCA_903908785.1 Caldifarciminota bacterium
CGAGTTCGCTCGCTACCACGTCGGCGATGAAGGTCGTGTGTGAACCGCAGTCGACCGCGGTCCTCACCTTTCCCTCAATCACCGCCAGCGTGTGCTCGGTCAGCAGCGGGCAGCCGGTCAGCCCGTCCCGGTACTCGGCATGGGCAAACTTGTCGTAATCACGACCGGAGTGGAATCCGAATGTACCGATGAACGGCAGCGGTGTCTCCCGTTCCAGCACCGCAACTGCGAAGCTTCCGGTCTTCACTATTATCTCGTGGGTCAGGTTGGCCTTGCTCACACTGACCGAAACCTGGCAGGGTTCGCCCGCAACCTGGACCACGGTATTGATGACACACCCGTTGCGCCATTCTCCGTCGCGCGCGGTAAGGACGTACAGGCCATAGGTAATCACGTTGAGCGCGGCCAGGTCAACCTTCGCCCGGTCAATCGCGCAGTGGCCGCCGCTGCCGGCCTGCTCAATCATGCGCCGACACGTTCCTTCAGCTTCGACGCGACCACTTTGCCAAACTCCCGGCACTGACTCAGCGCGGCCTCATCCGGCACGAACTTCAGCCTCAATGCCGGCGCGGCCAGTTCCACGTTCATCTGGCGAAGATACTCCTCGACCTCGAAGCAGGCCTCGCCGCTCCACCCGTATGAGCCGAACGCGGCACCGATGAGGTTCTTCGGCTTCAAGCCCCGGGCATAGGTCAAGACGTCGGCCACCGTCGGGAACATGCCGTTGTTGATGGTTGGCGAGCCGACCAGCAGCGCGCCGGCGCAGAGCAGCTCGGTCATCACATCAGCGCGCGTGCTGCCGTGTAACGGCATCAGGCAGACGTCGGTACCGGCCTCGGACATCGCGTCGGCAATCACTCGCGCCATCAGAGCCGTGCTCTGCCACATCGTATCGAAGGTAATTATTGCCCGGTTCTCCGGTTTCTGCTCGGCCCACTTCGCATACCAGCCGAGAATCGTGCCCAAATCCTTCCGCCATATCGGCCCGTGGTCCGGCGCAATCGTCTTGATGCTGATATCCAGCTTGCCGACCCGCTCCAGCAGTTTCAATATCAGCGATGAGTACGGCAACAGGATGTTGGCGTAGTACTTCCGGCCTTCAAACGACATATCCGCGGGGTCGGTCTCGTCCGCGAACCGCCGGCCTGAGGCAAGATGCATGCCGAAGCCGTCTTGCGAGAAGAGCAGCTCGTCTTCAGCGAGGTAGCTGACCATCGAGTCCGGCCAGTGCAGCATCCTCGTTTCAAGGAAGGTGAAGCTCAGGCCGCCGAGCTTGAGCGTTTCGGCATCCTTCACCGCGGTTATCTGATGGTTGTGATGCAACTGGGCGGCAAGATTCTGCACGCCCATCTGCGAAGCATAGACCTTGTCCGGCTTGATGATGTCAATGACCTGAGGTAGGGCCCCGGAATGGTCCATCTCGGCGTGCTGAGAGACTATCACCTTCACGTTGTTCGGGTCCGTGACCGACGCCACCCGGGCCAGCATCTCGTCGCGGAACCCGGCCTTGACCGTATCAATCAACACCGGGTACTCGCCCATCACCAGGTAAGCGTTGTAGGTCGAGCCACGCTCGGTCGAGTAGCCGTGGAAGTCTCGCAGGCTCCAGTCAATCGCCCCGACCCACCAGACGTGCTCACTCACCTTGACCGCAGAGAACGCGCTGTCCGTCATAGTTCCTTCTCCTAACTCCTAACTGCTAACTCCTAACTTGCTCTCAGGCCCCGGCCGCCGCGCCCATCGCGTAGAGCGCGGACAGTTCCGGCGCCAGCACGAAAGTTCGCGCGCCCAATTCGCGGTCCAGCATCAGGATGCCCCGGCCGTCATTGCCGACCAATCTCAGGTCCTGCACCACCTTCGACGAATTCGCTTCCTCCTCGACCTGCTCGTCAACAAACCACTGGAGCAGCGTCGATGACCCGTGGTCGCCCTCTGCCTGGGCCAGTTTGACCAGCCCGTCAATCTTGGCGGTGATGAACTGCTCGTGCTCATAGGCAGCCTCAAAGGCGGCAAGCGGCGACTTCCAGTCCTGCGGCGGCACGGCCAGCGGGTGCAGCTTCACGTGCCCGCCCCGCTCCACGATGTGCTTGTAAAACCGCATCGCATGGGTCACTTCTTCCTGCACCTGGGCCCGCATCCAAGTACCCATGCCCGCGAATCCCTCGGCATCGAAGTACGCGGCCATCGACAGGTAGATGTAGGCCGACTCCAGTTCGAACTTAATCTGCTCGCTGAAGGCGTCTTCCATCCTCTTCGGGACCATGCTCACGCCCCTTTCCACAGACCGTGGATACTGACGGATAGCAGGTATGTCAAGGCCAGTCGCCCATAGCGTTTTTCCAATTGGGCGGAAGCAATGGCCCATCCCATTAATCCGCTGCTGGTGATGTGCATCAAAGATGCTGCGGCACGCCCGGTCATGC
>CAIVTL010000682.1 GCA_903908785.1 Caldifarciminota bacterium
CTGGGTCTCGAACTCAGTTGCCGGGCAATCGAAAGGACTCCGAACGGAGTGGTGCGCGATGCGTTACGGACCAACCTTTCCGACCTCCTGCGCTACCAAAACATGCTGTGCCGCTATGACACGGTCGCCCTGAAGTCACTGGACATTTTCTCAGTTCACGGTTTCCCGGTCGGTCTTGTCCAGTGTGAATCCAACCTGCTTGGCGTGAGGAACAAGCAGAAGGGAACTTGCATAGGAAGTGGAGGCTGGACCAACATCACCGATAAGTACCTGAGGGCCAAGTCCTATTGCGACGCCCCGTTTGAGTTCCGTCACCAAGGCTTGGCAAAGGTGAAGGTAATGACCCCCGGCGAGTGGATAGGAACCACGAGGAATGGCTCGCGCCGAGCGGAAACGAGGGAACTGAAATTGCACTGTGGGGACGCGGCCGAATCCTGCCCGGCACCCGCAAGCCTGGACGCGGTGCTGACTGACCCGCCTTACTTCGGCAACGTCCAGTACGCCGAGTTGATGGACTTCTGCTACGTGTGGCTGCGCCGCATGGTCGGCCCCGAGGCCGAGGGGTTTGCAGGTCCTTCGACCCGCAACCAGCAAGAACTCACCGGCAATGCGACCTTGGGCCGAAACCTCACAACATTCGCCGAGGGCCTATCCGCCGTGTTCCATCGAATGGCCGGGGGCCTGAAACGCGGCGGCCCTTTTGTGTTCACGTACCACCACAACAATCTTGAGGCATACCTGCCGATTGCCGTCGCTGTGCTCGACGCAAAGCTAACCTGCTCTGCCTCCCTGCACTGCCCGGGCGAGATGGGAGCCTCGATACACATTAGCGGGACCAAGTCCTCGATAATCGACACGGTCTTCGTATGCCGCACGACCGGGCATGTGCCGCGTGCCTGGATTGTAGAGACCCCCGAGGCCGTGGCCGAACTAGTCGCCGCCGACATCCAGCAGTTGCGTGTCGGCGGGGTTCGAGCGACCCCGGGTGATGCCCGCTGCATCGCGTGTGGTCATCTGGTACGTCTCGCGGTCTGGAACCTCCGCAAAGGCTGGAGCAGGCGCAAGCCAATTGCCGTCCGTCTCAAGACCGTCTCCAGTTGGATTGAGGATTTCGGCGGGCTTGGCGCGGTACTCCGAGCTCTGCCGAGCCTTTCGTCTACCTCGGAATCCGCGGAGCCTATGACGGCGAGAGAATCAAGCGCTAATGAGGAGGTATGGTATGCCAAAGTACCCTTTTGAGGCCACGCTTGAGGAACTGCAGTCGGACACTGATGCATACATAGACTCGGTCTTCTCAAGCCTGGAGTCTGCGTTTCTCGTCCTGCCGAAGGGACCCGGCTTTGTTGACTACGGCACGTTTGAGACTGGTTACGAAACACTAAAGAAGGCCACAGCCGGCTTCACGCGTGTTTCGTCGGAACGTGTGCTGCCGACGGTCTTGGCCAAACCTGTTACTTTTGTCGTGCTGAGAACGATGCTGGGGTTCACGCTGCCCGAGTTGGCGTACGTGACTTCCGAGTCGAATGACATCATTGTAGACCAGGGGTTCGCGCGCACATGGGACCGACGTGCCCGGCTCTCGCCGATGGAAGCTCTGGCTGCAAAGGGGACGACGATGGCTCGCCTGTCTGCGATGGTCGACACCGCCTGCCGGCTCCTGAAGGAAGGTGCCCCGGCTGTCGGGGCCGGACTCATTCACCGTCTCGACAAAGCGGATACAAAAGGCGGATTGCCGGGCGTCAGGACTGCATCTCAAATCGGGGTGCCCTACGCCATGCTCCTCTACGAACGGTTCCTGGGGCGTCCTTTCGCAGCGCACCGTGACTCTGTGAGCGAACTGGTTGGCGACGTCCTGGAAACCGCCGTAGAGAACGAGTTGAGCCGGAACCGAATAAGCTCACGCAAGACAAAGCGGGCGGAATCCGTTCCCGGATTCGACCAGGTCCCGGACTTCCTCGTTCCCAGCGAACACAACCCAAGTGTGGTCATCGAAGCCAAGCTCACGGAAGATGACGGCACGGCCAGAGACAAAGTCACCCGCATACAACATCTCCGCAAGATCGCCGAGGACCGCGGAAGCAGGAAGCGCCCGGCATTCCAGGTGCTCGCCTGCATAGACGGCCGCGGCTTCCGCGTCCGACGACAGGACATGAAGAAACTGTTGCTGGCTACCAACGGGAAGGTCTACACACTCAAGACGCTTGGCAAGATGGTCGAGAGTTCAGACCTGTCACGATTTAGAACAGAGGAAGCGGGTACATGAGCCCGACGGAACAGTGCGGACGACAATGAACCTCCGGGCCGTCAGCCTTGGGCCGTAAGCCGTCGGCCCCTTCACTGCCAAGCCCGGCGCAACTCGCATTCGTGCTCCGCGACGCCTCTCGGAAGCCCCACGGCTCATCAGCCGCCAACAGAAGAGTCCTCACCACATCCGACGCCGTCATGGTCAGCGACAAGCCAGCCCGCAAACGCCGGAGCCGCAAGCCATGAGCGAGTCCCGCCCCTGAATGCTGACTACTGAATGCTGTCTGCTCCCGCCCTCAGCCCCCGCCCTCTCCGGCCGCTGTGACGAACTCCTGAGCCCCGCCCCGCCGCCTTGACATCCGGGCCCGCTGGCGTCCTTCTGGCTTGGCCGGGGTCGGCGCTACAATACCGGCCATGCTAAGGACTTTACTTGTCGCCCTTGTTGGACTGTTGGTGGTCGCTCCGCTATGTGGCACCAGCATGACTGTGACCTTCTCCTACCGCAATCAGGACACGCAGACCGTCACGTTCTCGTCGCGGATGGGCACGACCGGCGCCTGGCTGGACTCGGACATCTCCGTCCCCGCCGAATCGAGCGTAACCACCGCCCCGCACGAGGTCAAGAAGGACTACTGGTTCTCGTGCGTCGTGAAAGACGCCCAGAGCACGACCCTCGATAGCGTCGTCATCGCCGGCTACGAGTGGAAGGCGGGAAGCTCGGTCGTGTGGACGTGGGACGGCAGCGACCTCACGCCTGTCGTGTTCATACCCTGACCC
>CAIVTL010000683.1 GCA_903908785.1 Caldifarciminota bacterium
CAACAAGCAGGACACTATCGAGCAGAGCGAGAACCGGGTTGTGTTCCGGATGCTCGACTGCCGGGTGCAGTCGGCGCGCAAGCGCAAGGGGCTGGCCGATTTTCCCTGCAAGCCGGTCGGGCTGGTTGAGTACGAGTGGTTCGCGAAGACGATTGACCCGAGGATTCAGACCCGCTGCATCTGCTGCCCGCCGGACAAGCACCCGGATGAGGCTTGGTGCGAGTGGGAGTTCACGGTAAAGTCCGAAGTCCGAAGTGCGAATGTCGAATGAAGGACGGCGGAGACGAAGTCCGAAGTGCGAACGACGAACGCCGAACGCCGAATGAGCGGGAATGGAATGGTGAGGGGAAGAAAGAGTAAGGGAGGAAGGGGATGACCGAGGACAAGAACTCCAGGGTGGAAGAGAAGCCAAGACAGCCGACGATGAATGAGACGCCGGAACATGAGCGGCCGAGGGAGAGACTCATCAAGGTTGGGGCCGGCAATCTCTCGGAGGTTGAGCTGCTGGCGATAATCATCAGTCGTGGCACCAAGGGTGTGCCGGTGCGCCAGATTGCCGAGCGGCTGATTAGCCAGTTCCATTCGGCGGCCGAGGTCGGAAGGGCGACCGTTGAGGAGTTGATGCTCATGCCCGGCATCGGCAAGGCCAAGGCGTGCCAGATTGTTGCCGCGTTCGAACTGGCCCGCAGAAGCGATGACACGCCCTGCATGAAGGAGCGGGCCGATGTGTCCGACCCAAAGGAAGTCGCCCGCGTGGCGCGGTCGAACGTCAAGGATTGGCGCAAGGAGTGTTTCTTTACCCTGCATCTCGATTCGCGGAGCCGGCTCATCGGGCAGACCGAGGTCTCGGTCGGGTGTCTAGACACGACTCTGGCTCACCCGCGTGAAGTGTTCGAGAAGGCAATCCGGGCCGGGGCCGCGGCGATTGTGGTCGTGCACAATCATCCGTCCGGGGACCCGAGCCCGTCGGATGACGACGTGCGGTTGACGCGCCGGCTCTCCGAGGCCGCGAAGATTCTCGGTATACGGCTGCTGGACCACGTCATTGTTACCCGGGACAGTTTCTACAGCTTCCGCGGACACGCGTTGGTGTGAGGAGAAGAGTGGTCCAGTGGTCACGTGGTCAAGTGGTCCAGTGGCAAGGACCAAGGACCAAGGACTAGGAACCAGGGACCCATGATGGACGACATTCGGAGACGACCAAGCGCGGGCGGGGCCGCGATTGACAAGGTCGGGGTGAAGAATCTCAGCTACCCGATTGTCCTGCTCGACAAGGCGCATCGTAAGCAGCACACGGTCGCCCGCATCAGCATGTACGTGGACCTGCCGCGTGAGCACCGGGGAACCTACATGGGCCGGTTCGTCGAGATTCTCAGCCGGTACCATCGCGAGATTGACCTGCATAAGGTCGGCGCGATTCTGCGCGACATGCGAAAGGAACTTGAGGCCCATTCGGCTCACCTGGAGATGGAGTTTCCCTACTTCGTCGAGAAGGCCGCCCCGGTGTCCGGTGCGCGCGGACTGATGGACTACCGGTGCCGGGTCGTGGCGGAGCTCGGGAGTCGGTTCCGCCTCAGGCTTGGGGTCGCGGTGCCCGTGGCCACGCTCTGTCCGTGCTCTAAGGAAATGGTGGAGACGGGCGCGCACAACCAGCGGGCCGAGATCCGCGTCGCGGTCGAGTTCCGTGAGTTCCTGTGGCTGGAAGACTTGATTGACCTGGTTGAGGACTGCGGCTCAAGCGAGGTCTACTCGCTACTGCAACGTGAGGACGAGAAGCATCTGACCACGCTGGCGTTTGAGAACCCGGCGTTTGTCGAGGACGTGGTGCGAAAAGTGGCGAAGCGGCTCGACGAGCATCCGCTCGTGACCGGCTACGAGGTTGCGGTGGAGAGCTTTGAATCAATCCATCATCATCATGATGCGTATGCGTATATCTGTCGGTTCCCGGATTCGGGAGACGGCGGCAAGATTGGAGACGGGTTTTGAGGAACCGGACAATGCAGAAGTCAGATATCAGAA
This sequence comes from Caldifarciminota bacterium, assembly GCA_903908785.1. GTDB lineage: Bacteria > Hydrothermota > Tepidihabitantia > Tepidihabitantales > Tepidihabitantaceae > UBA2258. The sequence goes on from CAIVTL010000683.1 coordinate 2,020, forward strand.
GTCAGAATCCAGAAAGGCCGGACGTCTTGGATTCTGGACTATTGGAGTAGAACATGAGAACACTGGTCGTGAACTGTTATCGCGAGAAGGCAGAGGAGAAGATCAAGGGCTACCTTGCGCAGGCCGATCGTTTCTCCGACACTTACGAGGTGCCGTGGGGCGTGCTGGAGCCGGCGTACGACCTCGAGACTTTCTCGGCGGTCATCATCTCCGGCTCGCAGTGGCTGCTGTCGGTCGAAGAGCCGGCAGGCGCGCTGGCCGAGTTCGTTCGCACCCTGAAGCTGCCCACGCTCGGCATCTGTTTCGGGCACCAGTTGTTCGCCCGGACGTTCGGAGTGCAGGTTTTGTCCGGCGAGTTGATTGAGCGGGACGAAACCGTCATCATCTCCGAGCCGGGGCTGCTGTTCTATGGCATGGGGCCGGAGGCGGAATTCCGGGAGAGCCACCGGGAGTACGTGGACGGCGACGCGATTGAACGGGCCGGCTGGCACGTGATTGCCCGGTCGGCTTCGTGCTCGGTGGAGGCGATGCACCATCCGACCCGCCCGCTGTACGGCGTCCAGTTCCACCCGGAGCGGTCCGGCATGAACGGCGAGAAGCTGTTCGACAACTTCTACAACCAGGTAGTCTATCCGTTTGTCAAAGGTACGTATCAGCATCCGCAGGGGCGGACGTACCGGTAGGGCCAGTGACCAGTTGCCAGTGTCCAGTCAAGGACGGAATGACTGAGCCTCGGTTGCGCGTCTCGTCACGTGGACGTTCCCCAGGCCCTCCGTCGCCCAGGACTCGCCAAGACCTTGTGGAGTGAACCGCACGGTTCGGTACTTCCGCCATCTCCCTCGCCCGCGCGACTAGACAGGACGCGGTGACTCGTCCGCTCATCTCCCAACTGGTTCGTGCCGCTACGAGCGTCGGGGCGAACTACTCAGAAGCAAACGAGGCCGAATCGCGCAGCGACTTCTCGCACGGGATAAGCATCTGTGCGAAAGAGGCCCGTGAGACCGGGCACTGGGTGCGCATGATTGTCAGTGCTTCACCCGAACACAAGGCCGAAGCGCGGCGACTCTGGCTTGAGGCCCGGGAACTCATGCTCGTCTTCGGTGCAATCGTCCGTTCCTGCAAAATCAAGGTTGTCGGTTAGGGACCGCTGCTACACAGCCTCGACCGGCTGTCGTCGCTCACAGGTTCTTGACTGGTAATTGGAAACTGGTAACTGGTACCTGGCCCGACTAGAAGGTCCGGCCGATCTGGAAGTGGGGTTCCCAGCCCGGGTTGTCTCGGTCGAATCCGTACCCGAAGTCGAAGCCGATGAGCCCGAGCATGGGGATTTCAAGGCGCACGCCGACGCCCGCGCCGCGCTTCATGTCCGAGAAGCTGAACTGGTTGATGGAGTTCCACGTGTTGCCCGCGTCGGCAAAGGTCAGGAATGAGAGCTGGTGCGACACACGCAGTTTGTATTCCAGGGAGAAGATGGCCTCGGCTTTGCCACCGATGACATAGCCGGCGTCTCGCGGGCCGATTGAACGTTCGCCGTAGCCCCGGATGCCGTCGAGCCCGGTGCCGCCGGGTGTGAAGCGGTCGTATATCGGCACTGTATCCGCTGACGTGAAGCCGGTGATGTAGCCAAGGCGGGTTCGAGCCATCAGACCGAACCTCCAGAACAGCGGGAAATACTGGCTCATGTCGAAGATGTGACGGTGGAAGCGGATGTCGCCCACCGACAGGTCGAGCTGGTAGGTCGTGGACGAGCCGGAGAGTGCGTTGTAGATGTAGTCGCGCGAATCCCGCGTGAAGGAGACTGTCGGCGTGAACGCGGTCTTGTGGACCGTATCCTGGTAGATGTTGAACGGTCCGGTCGGGCTGTACCCGGACTTAATCAGGGACGGCGGCACGTACGCGTCGCTGACGCGGAGGGTGAGGTAGCCGCGCGTGTAGTCTAGCGGCAACGGCCGCGAGAAGGAGAAGCCGCCGCCGAGTTCCCGCTTGTCGTAGTAGTCGTAGGTCGAGGTCAGGTATGAGACGTCAATCCCGGCCGAGATGGGCCGGTCGAAGAGCCACGGCTCGGTGAACCCGAGTGCGAGATTGCCGACCTTTCCGCCCTTTTCGACCTTGATGTTGGCGCGCTGGCCCCGGCCGAACAGGTTCGGCTGCTGCAACTCGACGTAGCCGGTGACGCCTTCGGTCGCCGAATACGTGACTCCGGCGCCGACGGTCCCGAAGAATGACTTCTCTTTGACCTTGTAGATGAGGTCAATCGTTCCGGTCGTGTCCGCCCGGCGGTAGTCGAGAGTCACGTCGTCAAAGAACCCGAGGTTGAAGATGTCACGCTGCGAGCGCATGATTTCGGACCGGCGGAACGTGTAACCGGGCAGCGAGCTGATTTCCCGGCGGATGACCTTGTCATGGGTCTGCTCATTTCCTTCGACGCTGACCAGCCGGACTTTCGCCGGCAGGCCCTCGGTGATTTCGTAGGTGATGTCAACCGTGTCGGAGCGTATGTTCTCAACCGGCGCGACCTGCGCGTAGATGTAGCCTTCTTCGGAATAGATGCCGAACAGGTCCTGCAGCGTGGCCTGGGCGAGCTTCGTGTTGTACGGCTCCCCGGCTTGATAGCGGACAAGCTTGCGCAGGTCTGCCTGCTTCATGACCGAGTCGCCCTTGATGGTCACGTTCCCGAAGTAGTACTTGCCGCCTTCGGAGATATTGATGGTGATGCTGGCCCAGCCCCGGTCGAACTTCATGTCGTAGTCAATGACCTTGGCGTCGATGAACCCGCGCTGCTTGTAGAAGTCAACGATGCGGTCGAGGTCCTTGACGAATTCGTCTTCCTTGAGGTTGGCCTTGCGATACCAGCGCTTCTGGCGGTTGGTGAGCTTGATTTCAATCTGCTCGTCGGTGAAGTGGTCGTTGCCGGTAATCTCGATGCTCCGGATTCGCACCGGGTCGCCTTCGTCAATCTTGTAGGTGAGCGTTACCTGGCCGAGCGAGTCGGGCTTCGTCATCTCGTGCTCGACCTTGACGAGCAGGAAGCCTTTCTCCTTGTACAGTTTGAGGATTTCCTGCTGCCAGTCAAAGACCTTCTTGTCGGTGAGGATTTCGCCTTCCTTGGCTTTGACCTTGGACTCGAGATCCTTCTTGCGTACGCGGCGGAATCCCTCATAGGCCACACTCTTCAGCTTCGGGAATTCTTCAACGACAAAGGTGACTCGGACGCCGTCCGCGACCCTCGAGGTCTCGGCGTTCACCTGCGAGAAGAGACCGAGGCCATAGACCCGGCGAACCGCGTCTTCCAAGCCGGTGCGCAGGGCGGCCGGCGTGAACAGCTCTCCGTGGCTGAGCCCGGCAGTGCGCACCACCAGTACACTATCGGCAGTCGCGGCCCGGGCCGAGACACTGAGCAGCACTATCTTGCCGGTATCAGGCTGGACCGGCAGGGCCAGGAACAGGGCGGTGAGCAGCGGTATCACTGGTTGAGCGGTGCCACCGGCTCGGCCACTTTTTCGGCGAAGACAAACCGGTCGCCGTCCCGGTCAACGATGACGACCGAGCTTTCCGGGAACCGTCCTCGGAGTAACTCCTCGGACAGCGGGTCTTCGAGCAACCGGCGCAAGGCGCGTTTTATCGGCCGGGCCCCGAACTGCGGGTCGAAACCCTCCTGCACGAGCAGGTCCTTGGCGCTTTGGGTCAAATCGAGTGTGAGCTTCTTGTTCTGGAGGCGTTCGGACAGCTCGCGGAGCTGGATTTCGACAATCTCTTCCATCTGTTTCCGGTCCAGCGGCCGGAACACGAGCACCTCGTCCACGCGGTTCAGAAACTCGGGCCGGAAGAACCGCTTGACCTCGGTCATCACCTTGTCGCGGATGGACTCGTAGTTGGCATCGCCGGTGGTCGCGCCGAACCCGAAGCCGCTCATGCCGCGGATTTCGGTCGAGGCGATGTTTGAGGTCATGATGACGACCGTGTTCTTGAAGCTCACCTTGCGGCCGAGCGAGTCGGTTATCTGGCCGTCGTCGAGCAACTGGAGCAAGATGTTGAACACGTCGGGATGCGCTTTCTCGATTTCGTCGAAGAGCACAACCGCATACTGCTTCCGCCGGACTTTCTCGGTAAGCTGGCCGCCTTCCTCGTAGCCGACATAGCCGGGCGGCGCTCCGACCAGTCGGGAAACGTTGAACTTCTCCATGTACTCGGACATGTCGAACCGGATGAGCGCGTCCTCGTCCCCAAACATGAAGCGGGCAAGCACGCGGGCGAGTTCGGTCTTGCCGACGCCGGTGGGCCCGAGGAAGATGAACGAGCCGATGGGCCGGCGCGGGTCTTTGACCCCGGCGCGCGAGCGGCGGATGGCCTTGGCAATCATGGTAATCGCCGAGTCCTGGCCGATGATGCGCTGCCGGATTTCGTCTTCCATGCGCAGCAGCCGGGCCGACTCACGCTCCTCAAGCTTGGCCAGCGGGATGCCGGTCCAGTTCGAGACCACGTAGGCGACGTCTTCTTCGGTAACGACCGGGAACGAGCCGGTCTTTTCCCATTCCTTGCGCTTCCGTTTCAGGTATTCGGTCAACTGCTTCTGCTCGTCGCGCAGTTCCGCGGCCTTCTCGAATTCCTGCTTGCGGACCGCCTCTTCCTTGGCCCGCGAGGCCTTTTCAATCTTCTTTTCGAGCTCGTCCAGTTCCGGGTTGATGACCGGCCGCATCAGCTTCACCCGCGAGCCGGCTTCGTCAATTACGTCAATCGCCTTGTCGGGCAGGAAGCGGTCCGAGATGTACCGGTCGGCGAGATACGCCGCGCTCGCGATTGCCTTGTCGTCATAGGAGACGTTGTGGTGGAGTTCGTACTTCTCCTTCAGGCCCTTGAGAATCTCCACGGTCTCCAGCGCGCCGGGCGCCTCGACGACTATCTTCTGGAACCGGCGCTCCAGCGCCGAGTGCTTCTCGATGTGCTTCCGGTATTCCTCAAGTGTGGTCGCGCCGATGGCCTGTATTTCGCCGCGGGCGAGCGCGGGCTTCAGGATGCTCGAGGCGTCAATTGCACCCTCGGCGGCCCCGGCCCCGACAATCGTGTGGAGCTCGTCGATAAAGATGATGACATCGCCTTGGTGCTGAATCTCGTTCATGATGGACTTCAGGCGTTCCTCGAACTGGCCCCGGTATTTGGTACCGGCGACGATTGCGGCCAGGTCAAGGGCAAGGACGCGCTTGTTCTTCAGCAGGCTCGGGATGTTGCCGGCCACGATACGCTGGGCCAGGCCTTCGACAATCGCGGTCTTGCCGACGCCGGCCTCGCCGATGAGCACCGGGTTGTTCTTCTTGCGGCGGGCAAGAATCTGGATGATGCGCTCGATTTCCCTTTCCCGGCCGATAATCGGGTCGAGCTTGTCCTCGCGGGCAAGCTGGGTCAGGTCGCGGGAGAAATAGTCAAGCGCGGGGGTCTTGGAGCGCGACTTCTGTGGTCCCGCGCCCTTCTCGCCGCCGAGCAGCCGGGTGGTTTCATTCCTGACCAGTTCGAGGTCCATGCCCAGAGACTGGAGAATCTGGCACGCGATGCCACGTTCCTCGCGCAGCAGGCCGAGCAGCAGGTGCTCGGTGCCGATGTACGTGTGGTTCATCTTGCGGGCCTCGTCCAGCGCGAAGTTCAGGCAGGCGCGCGCTTCCTGGTTCAGCGGTACCTCGCCGAGCACCAGCGTCTCCGAGCCGGCGTCGACCGCATTCTCGACGGCCCGGCGCAGGTCTTCGGAGTTGACGCCGAGGTTGGTGAGAACGACCGCGGCGACGCCTTCGCCTTCCTTGACCAGACCCAGCAACAGATGCTCGGTTCCAATGTAGTCGTGGTGAAGCCTGACGGCTTCCTGGCGGGCAAGGGCGATTACTTTCCTAACTCTTTCAGTGAAGCGTTCTTGCATGCTGGCTCAGAGTGTATCTATTCTCCCGCTGAAGTCAACGCAGCCAAGGGCTGAAGTGGAAAGTGGAAAAGGGGAAATGACAAAGTCCGGACTCGGGACTTTGTACTTTGTCCTTTCCTCTTTGCTTTGTCCTTTGTCCTTACTACTTTGTACTTAGGTTTGTCGTCAGCCCAGGAGCTCGGCGAGTTCCTCAGCAGTGTGGACCGGTGGATAGCAGGTATGACCGCTGCAGACAAATGCGGTGGGCTTGTTGTCAATCGCGGTGCGCTCATGCGTCAAAGGTATTAGACGCCGCGTAAGGTCGTCAGGTTGCGAGGCTTTGACGACCACGGTCGTGCGATAGTCGTCCGGCTTCGACTCAAGCAGTGCGGCCATCTCGTCGGCTTCGGGCGAAGGTTCGGGCAGGAAGAGCACCACTTCGGTGCCCGGGTGAAGCAGCAGGTCGAGCCCGGCGAGCATCATGCTGAATGCGGGAGGGTAACTCACCATCGTCTCGTAGAACCGGCGGAGCGTGGCCACGGCCGCGCGCTCGTACTCGTTCCGGCCGCAGAGCCGGGCCAGCCGGAGCAGGTCCATGACCGCAACCGAGTTGCCCGACGGTATCGCGCCGTCATAGCCGTTCTTGATGCGGCTGACAAGGCCCGGCGCGTCCTTGCGGGTGGTGAAGAGCCCGCCTTCCGGGTCGTTGAATAGCACGAGCATCCGGGTGGTCAGGCCGAGTGCGGCATCGAGGTAGCGGGCGTCAAAGCACGCCTCGTACAGGTCGAGCAGGCCCTGGATGGCAAAGCCGAAGTCGGGAAGCAGTCCCGGAATGCTGTCTGTCCCCGGCTTTACGAAATGCGACACTTCGCCGTCTTTGACCATCCGGGCAAGGATGAAGTCGCCGAGCGAGCGAGCCACGTCGAGATAGTGGCTGTTGTCAAAGGCGCGCGAGCAGCGGGCAAACGCGGAGAGCGCGAGGCCGTTCCAGTCGGCCAGCACCTTGTCGTCGCGGCGCAGGGCCGGGCGCCGGCTGCGGGCATCAAACAGCTTGTTACGGATTTCGGCAAGCTTGGGCCAGAGTTCGTCGAGGGTGATGTGATGAGCGCTGATGATGTGTTCAACCGGCACCGCGGTGTGTAGCACGTTCGTGCCGTCGAAATGCCCCGGCGCGGATACGCCGTAGAAGTCGCAGGCGAGCTTCGCCAGGTCCGGGCCGACCGCCTGCGCGACCTGCGCCTCGGTCCATGTGTAATACGCGCCTTCCCGGCCGCCGGTGTCGGC
>CAIVTL010000684.1 GCA_903908785.1 Caldifarciminota bacterium
CCCGTCACACCCTCGTCCACGACAGTAAGGAAAGCCGTGCTGGTATCCATTGGGGGATTCCCGGTTGGTCTGGCGTGCGGTGAGGATGGCGATACCTGGCTGCGTCTGGCCCTTCGTTACCCCATTGCATGGAGTGCCAAGTCAAAGGCGATCTATCACAGAGACGTTCTTGGCCAGATCGACCACCGCAAGTACATCTGGGACGGCGTTCCACCGTACTTCGAAAGCCTTCGACGATTCATCGATGAAAAGGGTGGTCAGCAGTTTGTCTCAAGAGAAATCGTCGATCGCATAATGCGCAAACACCGCACCGCCTTTGAGATGAACCTCGCCACCGGCAATCGTAGGGCGCTGTCACGTATTGCGAAGGACTTCAGGAGCGTGCGAGGGTACTACCTCCGAGGACTTGTCTATCAGTTATTGTCCTTCACGCCGTCTTGCGCCTGCAGAGTATTGTACCGCACCAAGCGATTCATCGGAAAGCGCTCCTGGCAGATTTCTGAGGTGCGGCCGCTATACCCCGGGGCTGGGCATGGCGGTAAAGGAGAAGACGAAGTGTGAGCCAAGTGTCGTTGCAGATGGCCTCCGTCATCCCACCATGCAGCATCGTGGAAGCGCTTGCCAGGATGGAGCACGACGTTCCGTCGGAGACTGTATGATCGAGGTACGCCGTGCTACACTAGGCGACAAACAGGCGATATTCGAATTCCTTGCGAAAGCCTACGCTGGCGGGGCACAATGCAAGTATCCTGAGCGCTGGGAATGGCAATTCGAGCGGAACCCCTTCCGGAATAACGATGAACTCCCCATCTGGATTGCGATAGATGAGAAGGGCACTGTTGTTGGCCAATTCTGTACGATGATCGAACCCCTCAAGATCGGGACGGAGGCCCACCGTGTAAGCTGGGGTGTGGACGCCTTCCTGCTGCCTGAATATCGGGGCCAGAAGATAGGCTTCAAGCTATATCAGGCCGGTTCTCGGGCTAGCGATATTTTCATCCTTCATCGAATGTCGGAGGCCTCTTGGCGAATCCTAACGACCCTGGGCGGTACTCCCATAGATTCCGTCGCTGTCTTTTCCCGAGTGGCTCGGTTTGACGCGCCCTCTGTCTTGGCTGCGCTTCGGAGTCGATTGCACAGCAGGTGGACGGAGAAGATACTCCCGTGGGTAGTGCATCTCCTCTGGTTGGATAGACTTGTCACTGCTTTGCTTAACGTCGGTGTTTGGATCCGTGATATTGGGCTTTCTCGTCATGTGAGCGCCGACATAACGTTGAGGCAGATTGACGAATTCGACCATACCGCAGATCGACTGTGGGACTCGGTATCACCGCAATTCCACGCTACAGTAAAGCGTGACAGCAAGTACCTGAACTGGAAGTATGTACAGCAACCGCATATGAATTATCAGCTCTTCACTGCTTCGAGGTCTGGCAAAGTGTGCGGTTATGTCATCTTGCGCAGGGCGGGCCCACCGGAGAACAAGACGGGGATAATCGCTGACCTGTTTGCTTCGCCCGGCGATAGCGCTGCCTTTCGTTCATTGTCAGCCTTTGCTGTTCGGTATTTCAGGAACCATAGGGTGAAGCGTGTTTCGGCGGCGAGTTCATCCAAGGTGTACAAGGATGCTTTGCTGGCGCTGGGCTTCAGAAAGAGGGAGGACTGGACACCCCTATTCCACGGCTTGACCAAGACACCCGCCATCGAGTCGGCGCTTGCACCGGGCAGTTGGTTCCTGGGCCGTAGCGACTCCGATTCGGATTTCACGTGCTGAGGTCTCTTCTGAGGAAGGTTGCTGGGAGTGTTCCCCTCTCCGTGCACAGGTTGATCACTAGGCGGGACGTTCTGGGCTTCTACTATCATGTCGTTTCTGATGAGCCCCTGCCGCACATCCGCCTATACTCCTACAAGTCCGCAAGAATGTTCGAGAGTGATCTGATACATCTCGCACAGAACTTCAACCCGATCACTTACGAGCAACTGGTTGCGCATCGCTCCGGAGGTCAACGACTCAAGCCGAGGTCCGTGATCTTGACTTTTGATGACGGTCTTTCTGAATGCTATTCTGTTGTCAGGCCGTTACTGCTTAAGCACGGTATTCCGTGCGTTTTCTTCATCCCGATCGACTACATTGACAATCGCAAGATGCTCCCCGATAATAAGGCATCCCTGTGCATCGATGCTGTCGTCGCCCTTCGAAGTAGTGCCCGGTCATACGTCATGAGAACTTTCAGCGACGCTCTCGGCAAGGAGTTGAGCAACGACGTAGACCTCATGCGTTCGATTAGGTCCGCAGTCGCGCACGACCATTCTGCAATCGACCGCCTGTGCCAAGTGTTGGGGATTGACGTGCAGCGGTACCTGGAGGCGCGACGTCCCTGCATGTCTTCTGAAGAGATAAGGTGCTTGGCTGCTGATGGATTTACTATCGGTGCGCATTCAGTGAGCCACCGGAGGTTCGATTCGCTGACTGATTTGGAGGCAGCGGAGGAAATCAGCGCTTCGTGCAGGGTGATAGCGTCATTGTCGGGGAAATCTCAAGTCCCGTTCGCATTCCCGTTCTCTGCGGATGGAGTCTCAGGCGATATGCTGAGGGAACTTCGCATGAGGAGTAGACACGTTGGCTTGCTGTTTGACACACGGGGAGTTCTCCAAGAACTGGATTTCATGATAGGCAGGATGTGCGGCGATTGGCCGAGCGCTTCAGGCCAGGAGGAGTCGACCCTGCAACAGGTGGTGGCTGATGCATATGAGGCCGACTTGGTGCGCAGGGTGCGTCGGTTATGGGCGCGCTTGTGGGTCCAACGCTCGGGACCCCCCGACAAGGCGTGTTCTGGGGGCGGTGGATGAGCGCGTTGCGCAGAGTGGCAAATGCCATAGACTTGTACAGGAGAGAGGGCTTCGGAGCGTTAATCGTCGCCCTAACGCACCGATACATGCCGGCGATTCCCCTGAGCGCGAGATTCACGTGGAAGGCAGCGACCCGGTACGAGATGCGATTCTGGGATGACTGGTTCAAAACAAGAGGGTCTCAGTGGCCTGACGACTACAGGCGCAGGCTCGACCCTGATCTCCCCTTGCAGCCGATAGCCGCTGCTCTTCTTCCCCCGCAGCCAGCGGTGGACATACTTGACGTAGGCGCGGGGCCCCTCACCGTTCTTGGAAAGAAGTGTGAAGGAGTGAATATCCGCATAACAGCCATTGATCCACTCGCCGATGCATACGACAGGTTGCTTGAGAAGTACCACGTACAGCCCCCTGTAAGAACCCGGATGCTGGACGCGGAGGACCTCTCACGGGGGTTTCAGGCAGATACCTTCGACCTCGTTCACGCGAGAAACTCGGTCGATCATGCCTACAACCCGGAAGAGGCCATCCTGCAAATGATCAGAGTGGTCAAGGCTGGCTGCTACGTCCTGCTTGAACACTCCGTGAACGAGGCGGAACAACGGGACTACTCGGGCATGCATCAGTGGAATTTCTCCGTGTCCGGAGAGGGCGACTTCCTAGTCCGTTCCAAGTCACGGGAAGTCAACATGACCCGTAAGTACGCAGACCTCTGCACGATATCCTGCGAGGTCCTGGATGGCAGCATGCTCATCACAAGAATCCTGAAGCGAAGGCCCTTAGAAACTGGCAGAGGGATGTAGTCGGGTTTAGGACTGTCAATGTCTGAGTTACCGCTGGCATCCGTCATTGTGCCAACCTACAATCGAGCAGGATTGGTGCCAAGGGCGGTGAATTCTGTCTTGGCCCAGGCCTATCCACGTTGGGAGTTGATTATCTGGGATGTCGGGTCGACGACGATGGGATGAGGGTGGGGACGATTCTATGTCCGCGCATTCATCTGAACGGGCAGGCGCCCGACTGTGTAGTCGGGTTGGGAGAAGGACCAAACACAGGGCAGGGCGCACAGTGAAGATGGACCCGTGATGGACAGAGCAAGTCAATCTACATCCGTGGTTATTCCACTCTACAACAAGGTATCCTACATCTGGCGTGCGGTGCACTCCGTGCTTGGGCAGACCGTCAGCAACTTCGAACTCATCGTCGTTGATGACGGCTCGACCGACGACGGAGCGAGGGTGGTGGAGACGATTCGGGACCCCCGCATACGTCTGGTCAAGCAAGAGAATGGCGGCGAGTGCGCTGCCCGAAACCGGGGCATAGCTGAAGCGCGCTCCGAATTGGTCGCCTTCCTCGACGCCGATGATGAGTGGTTGCCGGAGCATCTTGAGACCATCAAGCGCCTTTCGGAGAAATACCCCGAGTGTGGTGCTTATGCGACGGAAAAGGTAACCGTAGACCCAGATGGCAAGCGCGGGATTCCTGTACACGACGGCATTCCAGCGTCTCCTTGGGAAGGAGTCATCCCCAATTACTTCCGCTCTGCGGCTAGATGGCCCGTCTGCTCGTCAGCAGTTGCCATACCTAGGCAAGTGTTCGATTCCGTGGGGCTCTTCCCCGTCGGGGTGCGGCACGGCGGGGACCTGGATATGTGGTGCCGGATAGCTCTGAAATACCCGATATGCTTCAGTACTCACGTGGGAGCGGTCTACCACAGAGAGGCCGAGAATCGTGTTTGTGTGTTAGACCGAGCACTGAAGGAGTACAGCCTCGTTAAGGTCATCCAGGATGCCCTGAGTGCCTGCGTCGTGCCTCAGGAGCAGCGGTGGGATGCGTTCGAGTTCATCGCGATCCACCAGATGGGCGTTGCATCCAACAATATCATGGCGGGGGACCCTCGGTATGCGCGTCTGCTGCTGCGAAGCTGCCGCAGCACCAGGAAGTATGCGCGCTCGTGGCGACGGCTGATGCTGTTAGCGATGCTCCCCCCGGGCTGGCCTGCGCGTCTCAAGGTGGCAAAGGATACGATGCGGGAGCTTGCCGGACGTCGAAGGTGAAGCCAGCCGGCGTGATCCATCCGAAGAGGCAGATTCGAGTCGTGCACATCGTACCCTCGACGTTCGGGTATCGCTTCAGCGGGATAACCCACCGCCTCTATTCACTGCTCAGCGGTTGGTGCGACAGCGCGGTTCGCTTTGACCTCTGGGGCACGGCCGTGAGGCCGTTCAACATGAACAGCGGCAACCTGGAGTATCAGCTTCGCGGCAGTCTCTGGTCGGGTACCGGAACACAAGGTCGATCGAGACGAATGTGGGAGACGGTTCGCGTGTTGGCATTCGCAGCATTGAAAGCGAGCCGCTTCGACATCGCTCACTTTCACCACGCCGGTTGGGGTGAGCTGGCGAGCCCGGTCATTCTTCACCTACTGGGGCGAAAGGCGGTTCTCCACATGACTCTCTACGGAAGCGACAACCCGAGCACGCTCGCGCGGATGCGGGGTGGACGTTTGGCTCTTGCGCTTCTCCGACGGTTCGATGGCATAGTTACGGTCTCACCTCGTCTGGCTGAAGACTGCGAGAAGCACAATTTCCGAAACGTCCTGTGCTTGACTAACTTCCTCGCGTTGCGTCAGCTTGAGCACGGACGGGATGCGGCTGCGGGAGAGGAAATGCGCAGGGAGCTTACAATCCCGCTTGACGCCACCGTACTCCTCTTCGTGGGTTCCGTAATCAGGCGTAAAGGAGTGGACCTGCTTGCCGAGAGCTTTGCTCGTCTGGCTTCATGTCACCCTGACCTCTGGCTAATCGCCGTCGGGCCCCCGGGAAACGACAAGGAGTTCGTGCGGGCAGTTAGAGAGAGGATAGACCATGCTGGTGTGGCCTCGCGGGTTATCTGGACGGGCACCGTGCGTGACAAGGACTTGCTTGCGCGGTACTATTCTGCCGTGGACGTGTTTGTGTTCCCGACTCGGGCAGAGGGTCTGCCGAATGTACTCATCGAGGCAACCGCAGCCGGGCTGCCGGTCGTGGCAACGAATCTACCGGGCTGCACTGACTACGTAGTAGTGGACGGAGAGTCCGGGTTTCTTGTTCCGCCCGAGGATGTTGACGCGCTGACTCAGGCGGTTGAGCGACTTGTCACCGATTCGACGCTGCGAGCAAAGATGGGCCAGGCTGCGCGCGCGCATTCGAGTCGATTCGGGTTCGAAGAGTATTGCAGGCAACTCAAGGCATTTTACCTGAAGGTAGCGGGCCTCGCGCCGTGAATCTGGAGTAGCGCATGCGCCGACTGGCCTATGTCGTGCTGTGGCTTTTCGTACTCCTCATCCCCGTTGAAAACACGGTTCTGCTTGGTGGCGTGACGCTCCTCCGGCTTGTCGGTGTCGCGGGTTTCGCCATCGGTCTATTCGCGTTACTGTCGGATAGACAGGTCAGACCACTGCGCCGTGTTCATGCGTGGATGCTGCTTTTCACGGTCACAGTTGCTGCTAGCTACTCCTGGAGCATGGCGCCGGGCGCCACCCTCAGTCGCATCTTCACATATTTACAGCTCTTGGGCATGACTTGGTTGATTTGGGAGTTTGGCGGGCAAAAGAAGAGGCAGTTGGGTCTGCTCCGGGCATATGTTGCAGGTTCCGTGGTGAGTGCTTTGGGCACCATCGCACAATACCTCCTTAAGAGATCAGACTCACCCCAAGGAATTCATCGCTTTGCCGCGAGCGGATTCGATTTCAACTATCTGGCCGTGACCTTGGCGCTGTGTGTACCAATCGCATGGTACCTCTATGTTCACGACCGACGGCCCTTTGCCCGCTGGATTTACGGCGCTACGTTGCCAATGATTTCCTTCGCGATAATCCTGACCGGCTCGCGAACCGGGCTGCTTGCACTTTTGTCCGGACTGCTGTTTGTACCGCTGAGTTCTGCCAGGCTCGATCTTCGTCGAGTCATGGCGTCGATTTTCGTACTGCTGGCTTGTGCCTACGCCGTCGTCAGACTGACTCCTGCGTCATCGCTAGAGCGTTTGTCAACTATCCCTGCTGAGGTCACGCGCGGAACGATGTCCGGTCGCAGAGAGATATGGCGCGAAGGACTGGCGTTTGCCCGGGACCATCTTCTCTTGGGGGCTGGAGCGGGAGCCTACAAAGAGGTGTCGAGATGGGGAGATGTCGCGCATAATACTTTTCTGGCAGTGCTGGATGAGGAGGGCATCGTCGGGCTCGTGTTCTTCTGCGGCATCCTGATTGTTTTGCTCCGCATGGTGACAAGAATGCCGCCGCTCGAACGGAATCTCTGGCTCGTGCTTCTATTGACTTGGGGGCTCGGCGCGTCCGGTCTCTCGTGGGAATACCAGAAGACCACCTGGTTCATCTTCGCGATGGCAGCGGCCCAAAGCGCACTGCTTGGGGTTCGAAAGCGCACGATAGGCGTCCCTGACCTCCGGTCCACTCGTTACGCCGGCGATGTGCGTCATGGCCCGGCAGGGAACCGCGCTCCTGATTCGCGGCCCGGGGAGGACGTCTCATGATACCTGTGTCTTCTGCTGAAAACGTAAGTCACTTTTCAGTGAGTTAGATGAAGCGAATTCGAGTTCTGCACGTAGTGGGGGAGTTTGGCCTAGGAGGAGGTGAGACCGTTCTGTTTGAGCTGGTCGAGCGCATGGACCGCAGTGTATTCGACGTCTTTGTGTGCTCGCTCTGGCCGCCTATCCACTTGACGCCGCGTATCGAGGCGGTGGGAAATCGACTCGTGCCCATCTGCAGGCGGCATCGGTACGATCTCTCGATCGTTCCCCGGTTGGGGACGTTCATTGCCCGGCAACACGTAGACATCGTTCACACGTGGATGGGTGCCGCCAACATCTGGGGACGACTGGCCGCCCTCTGGGGGCGCGCTCCTGTAACTCTCACGGCCGAGCATGGCATGTGGTCCAATAGGGATCCTCTGCACCGGACGCTTGAGAGACTGCTGTTGCCACTGGCCGACCGCATTGTAGTTGTCTCAAAGGGAGTAGAGGACTCCTACTGCAGTGCCGTTCCCACGTCGCGCAGTAAGTGCAGTTTGATCTACAACGGCGTGGACCTTGAGCGATTTGACCGCAGCCGCCTGCGGGCGGAGTCACAGTCCGCGGCCGGGAAGTACGGTCTGGAAGACAAACATCCTATCATTGGCACGGTCGCCAACTACCGGTGGGAGAAAGACTACCCCAACTTCCTGGCGGCCGCCAAGATCATCTCTCGGGAATACCCCGAGGCTCATTTTGTGGCAGTGGGCTATGGTAAGCTCAGGCCCGAGATAGAGCGAACGATCCAGGAACTGGGGCTCGAGGGCAAGGTCACGCTCACCGGCGCTGTTGACCGCCCGGAGTGGGTCGCGACGCTCTTCGATGTGTTTGTGCTTGCC
>CAIVTL010000685.1 GCA_903908785.1 Caldifarciminota bacterium
ACATCGAGTTGTTCTATAATAGCTGGCGGCGACACTCGAGCCTGGGCTATCTTAGCCCAAACGACTTCGAGAAACAGGCCAATGCCGCTTAAGAAAGTGTCCAACGAATCGGGGGCAGTCCAACGCCCCATTCAGTGCGTCACAGGTCAACCACGAACGCGGGTACTCATCTCTGACCGTGCCAGTTGGCGGTCACCCCGTCGTCGTGACCCTCGCTCCGAACTGCGCCCAACCAAGACTGGGACTTGGCGTGCAGATGATGTGGTGAGCCTCTACTTGGCCTACCCCGGGTGCGCGGCGTAGCGCGTCCCTGAAGGCCGGGCTCCCCCAAGTGGCTAGGTAACCAGTAGAAAGGAATGCCGCAATGGTGTCAATAAGAGCAGACTTTCGTCGGTTCTCGGACGTGACACTTCAAGAACTCATCCGGGCCGTCGGGGTCTATGTGCTATGGTCGGGTCACTCTTACGTGAATCCCACCAACATCGGAGAAGGTGCGCTGCTCACGAGGATCAACTCTAAGTCGAAGGAGTTGGCGCGACCGTTGGACGGTGTCCTCGCGATACTCAATGATAAAGACGAAGCCGAGATCACGGAGGCCATCCTCCTGCATGTAGCGGACGACATCGGCAAGCGTCCGCCGAGGAACCGGGCCTCGGGCAAGTGGACAACGATAGGGGATATATTCGAGTATCACGGAAAGATCAAGCTCTATGTAAGCGGCAGGGACCCCCTCAAGCCACCGGCTGCGCCAGTCCTCCGCGAACCGAAGCTCGCGGAACTCATAGACCGTGACGATACCGTCGACGTTATCCATCCCTGGCGCCGGAGTTAGTCTATCTGGCGAAGCGGAGTGACGACCTACCCCCTGCCGGGCCGACGCGCGGGCGGCGTCTCCCCCATGTTCGGCTAACGGCTGACAGCTAGCGGCCAACGGCCGACAGCGGCCCGGCCCGTCTTCTTGACCGGTCGGCCCGACGCGGGTAGTATTGCGGCAGACGAGCATAAGTATGAACTGTACTATGCATCCTTGGTGTCCGGGAAACCGGTGCCCGTTTGTGATTTGGGATTTGGGGATTGAGATTTCCCGCTCTCAGCGGGCGAGGAGGCAGCGATGTTTACCATTGGAGTAAGCCGGAAGTTCAGCGCCGCGCACCAGATTCACGGGATTGGCGGCAAGTGCGAGGGCGTTCACGGGCACAACTACCGGGTCGAGGTAGAAGTCAGCGCCAAGAAACTCGCGAAGCCGGGCATGATTGCGGACTTCATCGAGGTCGGAAAGAAGCTCACTGGCATCCTGCCCGACCACAAGATGCTGAACGAGGTCTATTCCTTCAACCCGACTTCAGAGAACCTGGCCCGGCAGTTCTTCACCGAGATGAAGAAGTTCTACCCGGTCAGTCGCGTGACCGTGTGGGAAACCGAAGATTCGTGCGCGACCTACGCACGCGACTAGCGCCCGTACACTGACGGCTCTGCACGGTCGACGACACCGCTATAGTCTGTCACTCTGGGCCACCGGGCGAAGAGTCTTCGGAGCCGACGATTCTTCGCGGAGCCTGCCCTTGAGCGACCGAAGATTCTTCGCTGCGCTCAGAATGACACAGGGAGCGAAGGGCTCAGAATGACACGCTCGACACCGAACGCCCATGACGCCCGCCGCTACGCAGTCCGGCCGGCGGCCGACTAGTCTAGAACGAACAGCCTGCGGGCCGGGCCTGACTCTGGACTTTGGGCTTTGGACTTCGGACTTTCCCTCACAAAGTACATTCCCGGCCTGAGACCCGACCTGCCGGTCTGAACCAGCCGGCCTGAGCCGTCGAAGACGAGAGCCTGCTCAATCCACGACGGTAGCCCGGCACCACCTCGCACAATGACAGTCCGTCCGTCTGTAGCGTACGGTTCACGGTTCACGGTTTGCGGTGTCCGTCCCGCGGCATACGCACCTGCCAGGTCTACCGCCCGCTTGGCATTCACCAGTCCGTAGCCGTACTGTATATCCCGGCCGGCGACGCCCATGTCAATCGCCGAGGCGTCGAGAATCGCCCTGACCTCGGATGCGCTCAGGCCGTAGTTTCTTGCCAGCACCAGCGCCGCCACACCGCAGACCTGCGGCGAGGCCATCGAGGTGCCGTCCGCCTGTACGTACTGGCCGCCCGGCGCGCATGAAAGGATACTCACCCCGGGCGTGACCACTTCCTGTTCCGGCCCGTAGTTCGAGAAATACGCGAGGCGCGAGTCGGTCGAGGTCGCGCCCACCGCGATGCACTGGCTCAGCGCCGCTGGAAACCCGATTGCCTGCTGGCCGTCGTTGCCCGAGGCGGCAACGAGCAGCACACCGTGCTGCGCCGCGTACTGGCACGCCTCTTCCATCGGCGTGGACGACGAGGCCGAGGTCAGGCTCATGTTGATTATCCTCGCCCCGTTGTCAGCCGCCCACCTGATACCGGAAGCGACCACGTCGGTGCTGCCCGAGCCGGAGTCGTTCAGCACCCTTACCGAAAGCAGTTGCACCAGCGACCAGCCCGCGACTCCCTCGTTGTTGTCCCGGGTCGCGGCAATGATGCCGGCGACGTGCGTGCCGTGGAACGACTCCCGGATGTTGGTGTTGTCCGGCCTCGGGTCGTTGTCGTTGCCGATGAAGTCGTAGCCCAACTGGCCCGGCAGGAAGTTCGCGGCAAGGTCCGGATGCTCGTAGTCGACGCCGACGTCCACCACCGCGACTTTCACGTCCATGGTTCCGCCGACGACGTCCCATGCCTCATCTCCGTACATCACCCACTTGTCCCACTGGTACGGAAGGAAGTAGGGGTCATTCGGCAGCGCCGTGGCAAAGACCCGCACGTCCGGCTCGAAGTACCGGATACCGCCGGTCGCGAGCGCCGACGCGGCCAACTGCTCGTCGCGCGTCGCGTCACCGGCCGGGAAATCCGCGACGATGAAGCGGCCGCCGGCCTGGTCGGCCCGGACCACAGTGCCGCCCTGCTGCTCGACCCACGCCCCGGCCGCATCCACGGCCCCCACCTCGAACCCAACCACAAACCTGCCGGGAACCCGGTCCGCAACCGGAACAGCGATGAACGATTGACTTGCAGCGCCGGCCTGCTCTGACTGTATGCGCACAGCAGCCGTAAGTTCAGCCGGCCCGACCGGCGCCAGCTCCGGTCTCGGGAAAAGAACGAACAGTATCAATATCAAGTTCATGTTAGTCTACTCCAGGACAAACCTTGCCCAGCATTTCACTATTGCGTTACCGGCATTGACGAAGACGATGTAGTAGCCGCCGGCCGCGGGAACTGCCTGCCGCATGCTCATCTGCGCGAAGTTGTCGCGCTGGAACAGCGCAGTGTACGCCTGACCCGCAACGAACTTCTGGAAGTTGGCGTTGTCCAGCCACATGAAGCTGGAAAGCGCGCTGCCGGAAGCGACCTGCGCGTCGCCGGCCAGCGTGTCTCCGGCCTCCGCGTCGAACTGCACCGCCTCCCGGCTGCGTGCCGCTACGTCCAGTTCACCGTGATAGACGCTCGTCTGCCCGACGCCGACTATCTCGACCGCAACCGTATCGCTGTAGCCTTTGTTCTGGGCAGCGTCGTAGGCGATGCAGCTCAGCGTGTGCCAGGTCCGCTCGGCCTGGCCCGAGGCGTCCCAGCTCCCCGCATAGGGCACGGAACTGTCGGTCCCAACCAGCGTGCCGTCGGCGTAGAACTCGACCCGCTCGACACCGATGCTGTCGGTCGCGGTCGCTGCTATCGACACCAGGCCATTGACCAGCGACGAATCAGCCGGGCTCGATATTTGGCAGGTCGGCGGAGTCGTATCACTGCCGATAAGCATGTTCAGCAGGTCACAGCCGGCGAACAGCGCAACCGCCGCCAACCCGGCAAGCAGAAAGACAATGGACATTGGACTATGGACCATGGACTTTGGGCTTGGGAATTGGGAATTAGGAATTAAGAATTCCCTCCCCAGACTTTGTCCTTTGTCCTTCGCACTTTGTACCTTCCTAGAGTTCATGTTCTTCTCCCAGCTTAGGTATCACCACTTCGCGCACGCCCAATGCCTTCAAAGGCTCCACCAAGGCCTCGGCCGCTTCCAACTCCGCATGGACGATAAACACCTTCTTCAGCCGGGCCACGTCCATCCCCCTGACATACTGGACCAGGCCATCATGGTCCGCATGCGCGCTGAACTCGTCCATCACTTCAACCTCAGCCCGCAACGCGTGCTCCTCGCCGTAAATCCGCACGACCGGCTGCCGCTCCGCAATCCTCCGCCCGAGCGTATTCTCGGCCTGGAATGAAACAATCAGAACGAGGTTCTTCGGGTTCCCGACCGAGTGCTTCAGATGGTGCAGCACCCGTCCCGCCTCGCACATACCTGAAGCCGAGATGATGATGCAAGGCTCGTGGCTCTGGTTCAGCGCCTTCGACTCCTCGACAGACTCGACATAGTGGAGCCCGGGGAAGTCGAACAGGAACTTGTGACCGTTGAGCATGGCGACTGCCTCTTCGTCGTAGTACTGCGGGTAGTTCCGGTAGACCTCGGTCACGCGGCTCGCGAGAGGCGAGTCAACGTAAATCTGCACGTCGGGAATCCGGCTGTTCTGGCGCAGCCGGTTAAGGGTATAGACGATCTCCTGGGACCGCTCGACGGCGAACGCAGGGATGACAATCCTGCCGCCGCGCCCGTACACCCGGTTCACGACCGCGGCCAGCCGCGTATCCACGTCCTGGTAATCGCCGTGCTGCCGGTTGCCGTACGTCCCCTCCATTATCAGGTAGTCCGCTTCAACCACCTGCACCGGGTCGTTGATAATCGGCATCTTCTTGCGGCCAAGGTCGCCGGTAAACAGCACCCGCTTGCCCTCGGCTTCGAGGTCCACCAGCGCGGACCCGAGGATATGCCCGGCGTCGTGCAGCACGACCTTGAACGGGCCGAGCTTGCGCGGCTTCGCGTAGGGGACTCCTTCGATGTACTTGAGCGACTCCTCGGCATCCTCGACCGTGTATATCGGCTCCTTGGGCGGCTCGCCCCTCTCCCGCGACTTCTTGTTCAGGTACCGGATATCGGACTCCTGGATGTGGGCCGAGTCCTCGACCAGCAGCCGGGCCAGCGCCGCCGTGCCCTGGGTCATCACCAGCGGCCCGCGGAACCCATACTTGACCAGGTTGGGGATATTACCGACGTGGTCGATATGCGCGTGGCTGATGACGCCCCAGTTCACCTCGCGCGCCTTGAACGGCAGGTTGCGGTTGGTATGTTCCGCCTCGGCGCGGTGCCCCTGGAACAACCCGCACTCCAGCAGCAGCCGTTGCTTGCCCGAAGTCAGCAGGTGCTTGGAACCGGTCACGGTCCGCGCGCCGCCCCAGAACTGGATGTTCATGCCACAAGACTCCTTATAGTTTTCAAGTTCCCCAGGTCATCCGCAACCGACTTGTGCGGTGTTTCCATCACTGCCGGCATATTCCGAAGCAGCGGGTGATTCACTATTGCCCTCATTCCCTCTTTCCCTATCTTTCCCTCTCCGATGTGCCAGTGCCGGTCTACCCGTGAGCCGAACTCGGTCTTCGAGTCGTTCAGATGGATAAGGTGCAGTCGACTGAACCCGACCAGCTTGTCGAACTCGCGCAGGGTCGCATCCAGCCCGGCCTTGGTCCGAAACTCGTACCCGGCTTCGAACGCGTGCGCGGTATCCAGCACCACACCCACGCGGTCGTTCTGCTTCACATGGCCAATGATGGCGGCGACCTGCTCGAACCGATACCCGACCTCTGAACCCATGCCTGCGGTGTTCTCAAGCAGGAGCATCACACTCTCCGGCGCGACCGCAAGCACGGCATCCACGTTCTTCGCAACCCGGGCTATGGCCTTGTCCTCGTCGGCGCCCATCGCCTTGCCCACGTGCACGACAAGGTAGCGCACTCCCAAAGCCGCGCAACGCTCAGCCTGCGTGACAAGCGCCTTGACTGAACTCTTCGCCGATGCTGCGGTCGCTGCCGGGTTTGGAAGATACGGGGCATGAACGAATATCGGCGAGACTCCGGAGTCCTTCATGTCGGCCCGGAACCGGGCAACGTCCTCGGGGTCGAGCTTCGCCACGGCCCAGCCGCGCGGGTTCGAGCAGAACATCTGCATCGTCTCGCACCTGACGGCCAGAGCCCGCTCGCGGACGTTCCTAAATCCGCCGGCCATTGATACGTGGAAACCGAATCTCACTGTGGTTGAAGATACTAGGACAACCGCTCCGAGAGTCAACAAACACGCCCCTGCTCGGAACTGATACAGAGCCACGAAAACACGAAGGACACGAAACGGACAGCCCGACAACTCCGAGACCTGAATCCTGGCGCCCCGAAGGGCGACAGGCACCGGACCTTATCTTGCCTTCACGAGCGTCGCAGTCATCGTGCGGCATCCGGCTGCACAGATGACCGTGTAGACTCCGGCCGGAACCTCCGTGCCGGAGCCATCTCGCCCGTCCCAGACCCAGCGGGTCCCACCCGCGGGAATCCGGGCTTCCCTGACTGACCTTCCGTCTTGCGCATACACGTGCGCAACATCACCCCCTCTCAAAGCAGCATTCCAGATAATGGCCACACTGCGAGTGAATGGATTCGGCCGTATCTGAACCGCCGCAGCAGGCCGGCCGAACGACGGCTGTTCCTGAATCCCCGACGCAGTATCGCGGATGACGTAGACGTACCGACTACTGAGGCAGCCGACGTAGAGTCGCCTGAGAGACGGAACCGATGCAAAACAGAAAGGAGCTTGCCCTACGGACATTGTAGCCACAACTCGTGAGCCGTTAGGGGTCAACGCACTCACGTAATCTGAGCCATGCCCGCAATAGACCAGCCCCGATGCCGCGCCCCGAGCCAAAGACCCAGGCGTCCGGTTCACCCCGACCGCATGAATGATGCTGTCGCGCGTCGCGTCCACGGCGTACACGGAATCGCCGGTTCCGTATCCCGCAACCAGCACCAGGCTCAGTTCTTCAACAGCCACCATGGCGGGAAAAGCAGTACCAACGGGTCGAACGACGGCACCAACGACGGTGTCTCCTGCCCCGTCAATTGCGACTATCAGATTGCCGGCCCCGCAGTAGAACCTGCCGGCAGATTCCACGTAGCACCCGCTCTCCGGCACGTTCCCCACCGCTATCGTCTTGATGACCTGATTCGTATTGAGGTCGATGATGGACACGCTCTCCCCGTCCCAATTCTGCACGTAGAGCTTCTGGTGCGGCCGGTTCAGCACGAGGCCATTCGGACCCTGGCCGACCGGTATCTCGCAGAGCACGGTGTTGGTGTGACAGTCAATTACGGCCACGCGGTTCTCTTCGTCCATGGAGACGTACAGCCGGTCGTTATCCGGATTCCAGACGGGCCTCAGGGCTTCAAGCAGCGGAATCGCAGCGATGCGTTGGTGGGTCGTGCCGCTGATGACGACGACCGAGTCGTAGCCCTCGGTTCGTTGGGTGAGATAGGCCCGGTTGTCGAGTGAGTTGTACGCGAGGTACATCGGAATGCTGACACCGAATCGGGCGATGACCTGATTGCTGGCACATGAAATGGTGAAGCATGAGTCGGCCTGCTCGCTGCAACCGTAGATGACTCCGGCACTAGAGTTGTGCACGAGGCTCCCCACTGCTACCCCGCAAACACGTACCGAGTCTTCGACATATTGACACATCCCCGTCGCGACCACGAGGGATATACCTATCAGTCCACGCGTCAAGATACGTATCATGTGACCCTTACGCATGCCCCATTATGCCGCCGGGTTCTCCCATGTCAAGCGGGGTGCTTGGGAGAACGGTGCTTGGGAGAACCAAGGCACGGAAGGGTCCTTGCTCCTGACTGCTACCTGCTGACTCCTAGCTGCTCACTACCTCTGCACCACAAGCTTCTGAGTGGCGACGAAACTGCCCATCTCGACTCTAGCAAGATAGACGCCCGCAGCCAGGTGCCGCGCATCCAGGTCAGCAGCCCCATTCCGTAGGAGGGGTTTCCAAACCCCGACGCAGCGGCCGGCCGCATCGTAGATAGAAAGAAGCAGCGGGCGAGTGCTCAAGTGCCCCAGTGCTCCAGTGAAGGACAAGGTCACGAAGCCGGAAGCCAGCGGGTTCGGGGCAATCGTCAATCGCCAATCGTCAATCGCCAATTGCTCAGCCTCGACGCCGTCGCGCCGCGGGGCCTCGTAGACGAAGGCACCCGGCGTGTACATCCAAAGCTCGTTGCTCTTGTTGCCCTTGGTCGCGTACAGCACCGAACTCGTCGCGACGATGTCCGCGCCGGACTTCACCTTCTTCTTGAAGCTGCCGGTCGGTATCGTCTCTTTCTCGGCCCAGACGTTGGTCGCATTCGTATACTGCCAGAACTCCCGCGTGTTGCCGCCCTTGAGCGCATAGAGCTGGAGGTCGAGATTCGTGCGGCTGTGCCACGCGAGACCGCAACTGCCATCCTTGGCCTTCTTGGAACCGGCAGAACCGGCTGCGGGCATCGGGGCCAGGGCCGCGCTCCACGAGTCGCCGTCAGGACTGTACCGGTATAGCTCCATGTACTTGGCCTTGAACGCGTATATCTTCTTGCTCACGTCGTCATAGGCCAGCCACGAACCCTTGTCCCACTTCCCGTTCGAGCCAACCGGGGCCGGGGCCAGGGTCTGCCACGAGTCTGTACCGGTGTCGTACCGGTAGAACTCATTCTTGTAGCCCTTCAGAAGGTACGGCGAACCGACCGAACCTCTATACGCCCACACGATGTCCGTGCCGCCCTTGACCTTCTTGTTGGAGAGCCCGAACGGAACGTCTTTCTTCTGGCTCCAGGCGTTGGCGTTGGCGTCGTACTTGTAGAAACCCAAAGTGTTGTTACCTTTGGTCGCGTAGACGTGGCCCGAACCGTCGGCGCACCCCGCTGAACCCTTCTGTGGCAGCTTGCTTTCAGTGCCGGCCAGCCACGGGGCGCGCGCGCCCCAAGAGTCGCCCGTCGGTGCGTAGGCATAGAAGTCCGGTTGTTTCTGGCCGCGGGTCGCGTAAATCCGGGCTTTGCTCGCGTCGTACGCAAGCCAGCCACCGTCCTTGATGGCCTTGGCTCCGGACGGCATCGGGATCTTTGCAGTCCAGCCTCCGGGCGGAGGCGGCGGCGGACTGCCGCCACTCGGCTTCACTCTCACCGAACCGGTCTTCTTGTCGTCGGCGCCAACCTGGTCTGCGGCGCATTCGGTCGAGCAGGTAACGGCGAACGTACCCGGCGGGCTCGCGGTCCAGCTCGGGAACGTAACGCGGACAACCGTGCCCGGCGCATGGCCGCTCACGACGGCAGTCTGGTTGTAGCTGCCGACCTTCATGCGCACAGTGTAGCTTGCCGGTGCGGTCGTTCCGTAGTTACGCACCGAACACGCGGGCGTCAGCGAGACGCCGGAGTCAACCGAGTCAGCGGGCGCGAGAATCGTCACACAGGCCACGTCGTTCACGTCAACCGCGACCGTACCGGTCCTGCGGTCGTTACTGCGGGTAGTGTCGGTGGCAAGTTCGGTCGAGCAACTGACCGCGTACGTGCCGCGAGCACCTGCAGTCCAGGCGGGAAAGGTGACGTAGAGCCGCACGCCGATGGCGTGATTCGTGACGGTCGCGGTTTGGTTGTACGCGCCGATGCGCATCCGCACCGCATAGCTCTCGGCAATGTCACCGTAGTTGTACACCGAGCAGGCCGGCACGACGCTCGCACCCGAGTCAACCGCCCCGCCCGGCGCGAGGAGACGCGTGCACCCAACGTCATGGCTGTAGATAGGATTCGCGCCAATCGTGATTGTGAATCTGACCGGCTGCATCATGGTCAGCGTGTCGTCACGATAGGTCATTTCCAGCCGTAGCGGCACGACCCGGCCCGGGCTGGCCTCGCGCTTGCAGTAGACGCGGAACTGGGCCGCCCGGTTGTCGGTCGAGTCTCGACGGCGGCACAGCGGGAATACCTTGATGCTATCCTGCACCGTGACCATCGAGTCCAGGGAACGCAACCTGCCGGTAACGGAGTAGGCCGAATCGAGCGGGTGCACCGCCCGGTTCCTCAACCGGAACCACAGGTTCGCGGTCTCGTTCGGGTCCAGTTGCAGCGTGCGGTTGCCCTGCGCCGAATCGTTGACGGTGGCGCGCGACGAGTCGAAGAACACGCCGCTCACCCTCGCCAGGTAATACAGGTTCGGAATGTTCAAGTTGACCTCGGTGCGGATGTAGTTCGAGTCGTTCCAGCCGTACCAGAAGTCGTTGATGCCCAGCTCGGACGAGAATGCGTAGGTGATAAACTTCCTCTCGCTCGTTGAGTCCTTGAAC
>CAIVTL010000686.1 GCA_903908785.1 Caldifarciminota bacterium
GTCCTGCTCGGCACCATCGGCGCGGGCGGCTGCTTCGGCATCAACAGCGCAAGCTTCCTCGCCATCATCGCCGCGCTCTGGCTTATCCGGCTGCCTCGTTCCGAGCCGCGCCAGCACGAGGAATCGGTCTGGCAGCAGATTCTGACCGGGCTCCGGTTCGTCAAGGGGCACCGGGACATACGAGCGATCATCGTGCTGACCGCGGTCTTCAGTTCGTTCGGGATGATGTACCTGCCCCTGATGCCGGTCTTCGCCCGGGACGTGTTCCACTCCGGCGCGCGCGAGTACGGGGTAATGATGACCTGCGTCGGCATCGGCGCGGTGGTGGGCGGCCTGGCCCTGGCCACAGTGAGCAAGACCCGGCACAAGGGAGTAATCCTCATCCTCGGCACACTGGGCATCGGCCTGCTGTCGATTGCGCTTTCGTTCGTGCGGGACGTTCGCCTGGCCCTGCCGTTGATAGCGCTGATAGGCTTCTGCCAGACCTCGATTACGTCGCTCATGAACACGTTGATACAGACGCTCGCCCCGGAGCACATCCGCGGCCGGGCACTGAGCGTCTACATGCTCGCGTTCAACGGCATGTTCCCGCTCGGCTGCCTGCTCGGAGGAGCGATTGCGCAGAAGTTCGGCGCACCCGCAGCCACGCTCGTGGGCGGATGCGCCGTACTTATCAGCCTGGCGGCGGTGTCAGTCTTCGCGCCGCAGGTCAGAAAACTGTAGGGATCGAGGGACCGAGGGATCAAGGGATCGAGTGCCGGACATGTCCGGCCACTTTGTCCCTCTATCCCTTTGTCCCTTCCTGCTCACTCCAGTCCTTTCAGCTCGTACCCATACCACGTCCCGTCCGCGCCGTCGGAACTGCCGTCCGCGTCCTCGGCAATCCAGAGCATGTCGTTCGCCCATGACAGCGAGAACCCGAACCCGGAACGCGGCAGCTCGAACTGCGTGACGTACTTGCCGTCCAGGTCATAGACCAGGATTTGCTTGTCGCTGTTCGGCGCCCAGACAAACAGGAACTTGTCGGAAGCCGCAATGGCATAGGCGTAGCCGAGCTCTTCGGTTGTGTTGTATCTCGACAGTTCGAAGGACGTTTCCTCATCGCCGTCGAGGAAGACCGTGACCGTGCCTTCGTGCAGTTCGTACACCCGGTCGCCGTCCGGTGACATTGCGACCGAGCTCTGGTCCCCGGTGAAGATGTCATCGAAAACCGGGCTCGTTTCCTCGAGGTCGAGGTCAACCTCGTCCAGCGACGTACCGAAGGACTTGACGTACAGTTGCTCCTCGGCCGGGCTGTAGAGAATGGCGCGGCCGTCGGCGCCGATGCTGTACTCGGTATCCAGCTCGCCTGACTCGTCGTACTTGTTCAGGTTCGAGTTCTCGGTGTTGCCGCCGTTCACGGTATAGTAGTACTCGCCGTCCCACGTGATGCCCATGTTGTGGTAGTACACGTGGTCGGTGAATTCCAGCTTCTGAACCGGCGTCACCGTCACACCCGCGACCTTCGGCTGCGGGCCGCAGGTGGCGCGGCCGAACACGACCACCGCCAGCGCCGCGAAACCAAGCTTGAGTAATCTCTTCATTCCCAACGTCCTTTCTCCTCCGGGACCCGGCCCGGACTATCGGAGTACTACTGCCTTTCTGTTGACCGTACCGGCCGCGGTTGCGAGCCGGTAGACGTAGATGCCGCCGGCCACGTTGCGGCCGGCCTCATCCCGGCCGTCCCAGCCGAGCGTGTACGCGCCGCGCGCGAACTCACGGTCGGCGAGCACCTTCACGACCCGGCCCTCCACGTCGAGCACTTCGACCCGGGCCCGACCTGTCTGCGGCAGGGCGAAACGGAGTTGGGCGTGGTCACGCAGCGGGCTCGGAGCGACCAGCATCGAAACCTGCGGGATGCCGGCCGCGACTTCGTTGACCGCCACCGAGCGGTCGAACCACGACTGGGCCGAATCCGCATGCGCGAGCATCTCCTCCTGGCTGTTGCCGCCGACGAACGCGAACGCGACCAGTGTCCGCTCCCCGACCCCGAGGTTGAACGGCCCCGCCGACACGACGCACGACCAGTTGCGCGTGCCGTTGGAGTTGGGCCGCGCTATCGCGCCGCGCAGGAAGCTGTCCTTCGCCGCCTCGGTTATCATCGTGCCCGGCTGGATGTAAACGTTATTGTCGATAGCCGACAGGTTGGCCGCGGTCGAGGGCGCAAGCAACTTGATACCCGCCGAGTACTGGTAGTCGCCCGACTGGGTCATATAGGTGAGCCGGCGCGGCGTATTGGTGTAGACGTCATTGTCGGTCGTGTTGTTGACGTCGAAGTCCGAGAAGATGCCGACGTACAGTCCATTGAGCGCCTCGGTGCCGAGGTTCGCGACGTCATAGGTGACAACCACGAAGTCGCGGTAGCCCGGGTCCGGAATCGACGCCGACCACTGCGTAACGGTCAGGCCCTTGGGCGTCGAGTGCGCTCCGTCGTCAATCACGCAC
>CAIVTL010000687.1 GCA_903908785.1 Caldifarciminota bacterium
CCGGGTCGAACTCAGCTATTGATTTGTCTCGGGAAATCAGTATGATATCCATTCTCTGCGACAGGCCCGACCCCGTTCGCGGGACACCGGGTTCGAGTCTACGCAGCGACCAACGGTCTTACTGAGAGCCCGTTTAACATTGACAGCAGTCATGAATTTGGTATAAGGATAGCTAAGATGAAGACTTACGTCGCCAAGAAAGACGACATAAAGAGCGAGTGGTACCTGTTTGACGCCGGCGGCCAGACCCTGGGCCGCCTCGCCACGCAGATCGCCGTGCGATTGATGGGCAAGCACCGGCCGATCTACACCCCTCACATCGACTCCGGCGACCACGTGGTCGTGGTCAACGCCGATGGCATCAAAGTGACCGGCAAGAAGTACGATACCAAGCTCTACCACCGCCACTCGATGTATCCGAATGGGTTGAAGACGTTCACGTACGCCCAGGTCGTCGAGCGGTTCCCGACCCGGCCGTTGGAACTGGCCGTGAAGCGGATGCTGCCCAAGAACAAGCTTCAGGCCAAGCGGATCGCCCGGCTCCACGTCTACGCGGGACCGGAGCACCACCACCAGGCCCAGAAGCTCACACCGGTGAAATAACATGGACAAAACCTACTTTGCCACCGGCAGCCGCAAGTCAGCCACGGCCAAGGTCTGGCTGGTTTCGGGCGGCGCCGACACGGTCGTCAACGATCAGCCAATCGAGAAGTACTTCGGCCGGGCCGACCTCGTCACCATGGCGACGTCGCCGCTGAAGACTACCGGCACTTCCGGCTTCGGGCTCAAGTGTCAGTGTTCGGGCGGCGGCCTCTCCGCTCAGGCCGCGGCCGTGGCTCTGGGCGCTGCCCGCGCGCTCGTCGCCTACAACCCCGAACTGCGCAAGGCCCTGCGCGGCGCCGAGCTGCTCAAGCGCGACCCGCGCGAGAAGGAACGGATGAAGTACGGACTGGCCAAGAGGAGGAAGCGCTTCCAGTGGACCAAACGTTAACCATCAAGCAATTGCTCGAGGCCGGTGTCCATTTCGGGCACCATTCCCGGCGCTGGAACCCGAAGATGAAGCCGTTCATCTTCGGCAAGAAGCACGGCATCTTCATCATCGACCTGGAGAAGAGCCTGGAGCGCATGCGCCTCGCCTACGAAGCCGTGCGCAACATCACCGAGGCGGGACGGGACATCCTCTTTGTCGGGACCAAGCAGCAGGCGCGGCCGATTATCGAGGAAGAGGCCGTCCGCTGCGGTTCCTGCTACGTAACCGAGCGCTGGCTCGGCGGCCTGCTCACCAACTTCGAAATCCTCTCGACCCGCATCACGCGGCTCTCCGACCTGGAACGGATGATCAACGAAGGCCAGTACGGCAATACAACCAAGAAGGAAGCCCTGATGCTGCAGCGCGAACACCGGAAGCTGCTGCGGGTATTTGCCGGCCTGAAGGCTTTGGACCGGCTGCCCGGCGCGGTCTTTGTGATTGACCCGGTGCGCGAAGCGACTGCGGTGGCCGAGGCGAAGCGGGTTCATATTCCGGTCATCGCCCTGATTGACACCAACGGCGATCCGGACGGCATCGACTTCCCGATTCCGGGCAATGACGACGCGCTCCGCTCCATCCGGCTCGTGGCCGGCATGGTTGCCAACGCGGTAATGGAAGGCCGGAAGCAGTTCGACACCGAGGAGGTACAGTGAGTCAGCCTACTGAGAAAGTCGTTGACCTGCGCCGCCGCACCGGGGCGGGCATGATGGACTGCAAGACCGCTATCGAAGAAGCGGCCGGCGACGTTGAGAAGGCAATCGAAATCCTCCGCACCAAGGGTATTGCCAAGGCGGCGAAGAAAGCCGAGCGGCCGACCGCTGCCGGCGTGGTCGAGGCCTACATCCACCCCGGCGAGCGCTTAGGCGTGCTCATTGAGGTGGACTGCGAGACCGACTTCGTCGCCCGTAACCAGGAGTTCCGCCGGTTCGTGCGCGACCTCGCCATGCACATCGCCGCGGCCGACCCGGTGGCGATTGACCGGACCGGCATCACCGCCGACGTAGTTGACCGCGAGAAGCGCATCTACGAGGAACAGGTTACGCAGTCCGGCAAGCCTGCCAACATGGTCGAGAAGATCGCGCAGGGCAAGCTCGAGAAGTTCTACGCCGACGTCTGCCTGCTCGAGCAGCCATTTGTGAAGGCGCCCGAGAAGACCGTCGGCGACTACCTGAAGGAAACCATCGCCAAGTTCGGCGAGAACACCGTCATCCGGCGTTTCGCTCGATTCAAGCTCGGTGAGTAACCGGCGCTACAATCGAGTCCTGCTCAAAATATCCGGCGACTGCTTCAGTGACTTCGAGTTACTGAAGCGGGTCGCCGACCAGCTCATCAAGGCCCGCGCGGACGGGGCCCGGTTGGCCGTAGTCATGGGCGGCGGCAACATCCTGCGCGGCCGGGACACCCGGGACATGGACCAGGCCGCGGCGGACAAGGCCGGCATGCTGGCCACGGTCATCAACGGCATCAAACTGACCGAGCTGCTCGGGGCCCGCGCACGCGTGCGCCACGTCTCGGCCATCGGCGTTCCGGGCACGGCGGCCGGCTACGACATCTGGCAGGCGCGCGAGGCGCTGAAGGAAGGCCGGATACTCGTCCTCTCCGGCGGCACCGGCAACCCCTTCTTCTCGACCGACTCGGCCGCCGCCCTGCGCGCCGCCGAACTCGGGATGGACGTACTCCTCAAAGGCACGCGTGTGTGCGGTGTCTATTCCGCCGACCCGGAGAAGAACCCGCACGCGAAGCTCTATCCCCGGCTCAGCTACGAACAGGCGCTGGTCGAACGGTTAGCGGTGATGGACCTGACCGCCTTCGCCCTGTGCATGGAACGGAAGATTCCGATAGTGGTATTTGACATCGCAAGGTCAGGGGTTATCCTTGACATCATAAAGGGAAAACGAATCGGGAGTCTTGTATGCTAGACAATGTTTACTCCGAATACCGCGTGAAGATGACCAAGACCATCGAGGTGCTCGAGACCGAGTTCGCCCGCATCCGCACGGCGCGCGCCAACCCGGCAATCCTCGACGGCGTCAAGGTCAACTACTACGACCAGCCCACGCCGCTGAAACAGGTGGCGAGCATCTCCGTACCCGAGCCGCGCCAGATTGTGGTGCAGCCGTGGGACCGGTCGGTCCTGCCCGAAATCGAGAAGGCGCTCCAGAAGGCCGAACTCGGACTGACGCCCAAAGTCGAGGCCAACCTCATCCGCCTGCCGATACCGGCCCTGACCGAAGAACGGCGGCGCGAACTGGCCAAACTCTGCGCCAAGCTGACCGAGGATTCGCGCATCGGGGTTCGCAATCTCCGCCGCGAGGCAAACGACGCAGTCAAGAAGCTCGAAAGAGACAAGAAGATTACCGAGGACGACTCCAAGACCGGCACCAAGAAGGTTCAGGAGATGACCGACGAGTTCATCAAGAAGCTCGACGAACTCCTGAAGCACAAGGAAGCCGAAATCATGGAGAAGTGAGCGGTACCGGTCAGACACGTCCGACCCATCTGACTCGTCGGACACTCAAGCGTTGAACAAGATTCCCCGCCACATCGCCGTCATCATGGACGGCAACGGCCGCTGGGCCAAGCAGAAGGGCCTGCCCCGCGCCATCGGCCACCAGGAGGGGGTTAAGTCCCTGCACGAAGCGGTTGCGACCGGCAACGACGCCGGGGTCAAGTACCTGACCGCGTACACATTCTCGACCGAGAACTGGTTCCGGCCGAAACACGAGGTCGAGCTGCTGATGAAACTGATGGCGATTGCTGCCGACGACGAACGGCCGGGCCTGATTAAGAACAACGTCCGGGTCCGCACCGTCGGCCGTCTCAACGACCTGCCCCGGAACCTGCAGGACGCCATGGCCCGCCTTGTCGCCGACACCGCGAAGAACACCGGCCTGACCCTGACCCTTGCCTTGAGCTACGGCGGCCGTACCGAGATTCTCGACGCCTGCCGCCGCGCGGTCGAAGCCGGCAAAGCGCCCCAGACCGAAGCCGAATTCGGCGCTCTGCTCTACGACCCGTCCTTGCCCGACCCGGACCTGCTCATCCGCACCGGCGGCGACCGCAGAATTTCCAACTACCTCCTGTGGCAGTCGGCCTACACTGAACTCTACTTCACCGAGACCCTCTGGCCCGACTTCCGCAAAGCCGAGTTGCTCGCCGCCATCGAGGACTATGCCCAGCGACAACGTCGCTTCGGCCGCATTGATGAAGAATAGCTGGGTCCGCCGAATCCTGGTCGGAGCCGGGCTGGGCGTCGCCATTTTCGCCGCCGTCCTCTCCCGTCGAGAAGTCATTGCGGTCATCACCGCGGCCTGGGTGGTTCTTGCCACGTTCGAGTTCATCCAACTCCTGGGCAAGGCGGAAATCAAGCTCAGCCGCTGGCTCCTGACGATTCTGAATGTGGCTATCGTCGCCGCGGCCTATTTCAACTGGCTGCCCGGGTTCCTGGTCGCACCAATTGCGGTCGTCCTGCTGGCCGCGGTCGCGATGCGCGAGACGAAACCGCGCGTGCCGGTCTACGGCGCGTTCTGCCTCATTTACCTCGGCTTCTTCCCGGCGCACCTCGTTCTGCTCAAGAACCTCGCGGTCGGCCGGAACTGGTCCCCGTGGCTCGTGTTCTTCCCCCTCGCCCTGACCTGGCTTAACGACACCGCCGGTCTCGTCTTCGGCAAGCTCATCGGCCGGCACAAACTCTCCCCGACCATCAGCCCGAACAAGACCATCGAAGGCTACATTGCCGGGCTCGTCTTCTCGGCAATCCTCTCTGCGGTCTATCTCCATCTTGCGAAACCGTCGCCGTTCTCGAGCCGGCCGATTTGGTGGCTGGCCGTCGTCGGCATCGGGCTCGGCACGATTGCGCAGGCCGGAGACCTGTTCGAGTCGATGTTCAAACGGGCGGTCGGAGTCAAAGACACGTCATCCGCGCTCGCCGACCACGGCGGGTTCCTCGACCGCGTCGACAGCCTCCTCTTCGCCATCCCCGCCTTCTACTACCTGGTCCTGTACCTATACTAACTGACTGATGCCGCCTCCCTCCTCACTTTGTCATTTCCACTTCGGACTTTCCACTTAGCGCGATGCACCTGACCGACCCGATTATCCGCGAAGGCCCGCAACTCAGCGTCCACTACGTCGCGCTCGATTCCTTCGGGGTCAAGTCCATGTGCGTGCGGGTCGAGACGCCGGACATAACCATCACGATTGACCCCGGAGCCGCGGTCGAGGCCGGCTCCTTTCCCTTCCCGATTGAGAAGCGCCACGCCCTGCTCACCGAGTATCACGAGGCGGTGCGTGCGTCCTGTGCCAAATCCCAGGCCATCGTTATCTCGCACTACCACCTCGACCATCTCCAGCTATCGCGCGAGAGCGACATGTACGGCGGCAAAGCCCTCTTTGCCCGTGACCCGGCCATCATGTCCGCGAAACAAACCGATACCGCGACCCGGTTGTTCAAGATGATTGACGGCCTGCCGACGGAAACCGTCTGGGCCGACGGCCGCAAGTACAAGTTCAAGAAGACGGTCGTCGAGTTCTCCCCCGCGGTCTGGCACGGCGCGCGCGATGCCGAGCCCGGGACCGTGATAATGACCACGGTCAGCCACGGCAAAGAGAAGGCGCTCATAACGTCCGACGTCGGCGGCCCGCTCGAGGTCGCGACGACCGACCTCATCTGCTCCGCCAAGGCCCGGACCGTGGTGCTCGACGGCTACCCGACCTACCACCTCGGCCAGTTCGCCACTGACTACGACTTGGTGCGCAGCATCGTGAACCTCTGCCGGATTCTCGCCGCGCCGGGACTCAAGACCCTGGTGGTTGACCATCACATCTGCCGCGACTACCGTTACCCGGCCTTCTTCAAGCTCGCCTACGAAAAGGCGAAGCAGCTCAAGAAGCAGTTCGGCACCGCGGCGGAAGTACTGGGCCGTACCAGCGCGGTGCTGGAAGGATACCAGAACTACGGCCCGACCCGCTGGCAGAAATGGGCGCCGCTCGAACTCGCGGAGGCCCGAGCCGTGCTCGAACGCGCGGTCACTGAAGGCAAGCTGGACAAAGACTGGCCGGCAGCCTTTGACCGCTGGGTAGTGTAGCCCCTCCGGGGAAATCCCAAACTCCAAATCCCAAATCCCAAACCCGGAACCGGAATCTGCGTAGTCCGCCGCTCTCCTCCCCATCCGCTCCGGTCCGGCCAATCTGTGTAATCTGCGTAATCTGTGGATTTCCTCTCCGTCCGGTTCGGCCCATCAGTGTCCATCCGTGTTCATCTGTGGTTTCCTCTCCGGCTGCCCGGGCCATCTGCGTCATCTGCGGTTCTCCTCTCCGTCCGCTCCGGTCTGGACAATCTGTGTAATCTGTGAAATCTGTGGACGTCCTTTCCGAGCCCTAGCGGCTCTCTTCCGGATTCTGTGGACGCCGCACGGTTTGACAAACGCCTCCCGTTTCCCGATAATCGCCTGAAAGGTGGTAACGATGAATCGAACGATAGACCGACTTCTGCTGATTCCCGCGCTGCTGCTCGCAGTGGCGTCGCTCCGCTGCCCGTCAAAGGCGACCGTCGTCGTCACGGGCCGACCCGCCATGCCCGAGGCCGACCTCGTCGTGGCGGAGGACGGCTCGACCGACTACGAGACCATCGGCGACGCGCTCGACGATGCCGAGGCCGGCAACGTCATCCTCATCAAGCCCGGTGTCTATAAGGAAGACATTGAGATCGACGAAGACGCCGGCCCGTTCACGCTCATCGGCGAAGACCCGGCCACGACCGTGCTCGACGCGGACGGCGCCTACGCCGCGCTCACCCTCAAGAGCAGCGGCAATCACATCTCGGGTCTGACCATCAAGGGCGGCGAATCCCACGGCATCTACATCCCCGGTGGCAAACAGAAGATTGACTACTGCCTCATCATCGACAACGGCGACCGCGGCATCTACATCAGCACCATGTCCGGCGGCGGCAGCGCCACCATCGACCACTGCACCGTCGCCGATAACAAAATCTCGGCCATCTACTGCGCCAACAAAGACGACAAGACCACGGTCTCCAACTGCATCTTCGCGAACAACAAACGCAGCCTCATCTACGACGGCGACGGCCTGAACCTCGTGGTCAAGTACACCTGCCTCAGCAGCACCGACGAAGACTCAGACCAGGCCAAGTCCGGCTCGAACAACATCAACAAAGACCCGAAGTTCAAGGCCCACGAAGACGGCAACTACAAACTCAAGTCCGGTTCGCCCTGCGTCAAAGCCGCCAAAGACGGCTCCAACATGGGCTGCTTCTAGCCCGGCGCGCAGCCTTGGATTGCGGCAGCGAAAGCTGCCGCTTTTCTTACTCGCGGACCGTGAAGCGTGCGTTGCATCTGACCTCAACCGTCACGCCGCCAGTCGCGCTCGAAATCCCTCCGCAAACCGCGACGGCATTCCACCTGCGAGTCGCCATCACAACCGACTTGCCTCTCGCCCTACAGGTCGGACCGCGACTCACAGTTCGAACCGACCTGCAGACTTCCTTCCGGCTCGACCGGCAAGACATGCTCCGGCTCACCGCCAGAATCGGCCCGCAAATCGCGGTAAGGAGGGCCTCGGAACACGCCTTCCAAATCACCCTGGGAACCGTCATGGGAACGGTTCGCACCGTGATTCCCGAAGTGTCGTCTGAAACCCGGCCCGTGGCAACTAACCACAGTCCCAGCAGCTACTTAGGTTGTGCCCCGCCCGTTTTCCAACGTCGGTTGCCCTTCCGACGCCGCGCCATCGCATTTCAAACCAGTTCCGCCGCGGATCCGGCCTGTTTTCCTCGTCGGGTTCGTCTCGGTGGTTCCCACCCAACTCCCGTGGACATCCCCTGCAACCGCTCGCCGGCCCGGACTGCCGCTTCTCCCCCGCCCGCGAATCACAACGCGCAACCCGCAACTCGCAACTCGGAACTGGCTTCTCGCTTCTCGCCTCTCTCAGCGCGCCACTCGTAACTCGGAACTCATGACTGCCTGTTCTTGGTCCCTGCTTGACACACGCCCGCCGGTCTTCTACAATTCCGCCATGCAACCGAACCTAGTCTGGCCTTGACGCTAGAAGGAATAGGGTAGAGTGACCGCGAATCCTGCGCGCGGCACCGTGAACCGCCGAGCAACGGTGGCGGTCGTGCTGGTATGCCTGGCGCAGTTGCTCCCGGCCCTGTGTCTGCGCGCCGGGCTCGTATCGGTGGGATTCGGCCCAACCATCGACGGCCGGAACGGGACTGCTTTGCGAGCCGACGTACGGGTGCTCGACCTCGCGGTCGGCGTCAGACTCGCACCGCACTTGGGTCTCGCATTCGGCGCGCTGGGCGCTGACTTCCACCCGGACATCAGTGAGCACGACGGCGGCGTCGAGTATCCAGCCCTGCAGGCGTATGCGTTCGGCAACCTCGGGACGGAGGTCAACACCGCCAAGCCGATGTGGTATGGCTACGTGCGCGGCAGTCCGGGAGGGTTCGGCAGTTCGTTCTTGCGGGTCGGCACCGGAATGTCACTCGTAGTGGGTCCGCTCAATCCCTGCGCCGAGTTGACCTATCGCCGGTTGGGTTCGGACTCGGATGTTCGCAGTTCGGTCAGCCTGCTTGTCCGGTGCGGAATCGGAGGCTGGTACGACTTCTAGCAGAACCGGCCACGCAGCGGCGAAGGTCGGTATCGCGCTCGTGACTCTGATTGTTGGCGGGTCCGGTTTGCAGGCAATGCCGGTCCTGGTCAAAGCGCATGCGCTCTCCATCGCGGTCGGCGAAGCCCATCCGCTGACGCCGTCGAGCCAAACCTTCTGGCCGATCTTCGACGGTCGGGTTCTCGATGTTGGGGTCAACCTGAAGCCGTGGCCGCGCATCGGAGTTGGCATCGAGGCGACTCTTCTCAACGGGCCCGGGCGGTACGACATGGACGAGTACACGCCCAGCGCAGGCCTACTGCTCACTTATACTGGTTCCTTGAAACGGAGCCCGCATTCAACCGTCGCGTTTGCCGCCGTGGATGCGTACCCTCGCATCGGCGTGGGCATCGGCGCGAGCTGGACCTTCTGGGCCGTAAACCTGGAAACCGAACTCCGCTGGTCGCGAATTCAAGACGACTACATTGGAGTGCTTTTCCGCGTCGGTCTCGGCGGCTGGTTCCAGTTCGGCGACACCGAAGAGGCCTCGGAATGACATTAGCTAGGGGGGCATAGGGATGAGGACAAGAAGGCATGCCCTGGCGGTTGTATGCGGCCTTGCCCTCGTCGTCGGCTCGACGCCCGCGCACCCGGTAATCCTTCGCGCCGTAGCCACCTCGGTTGGCGTAACTGGAGGCCTCCTCATAGCACCTAGAGGTCAACGCACATCCGTCGTACCGAGCATCGGCGGAGAAGTGACCTTCGTCTCCGTCCTCGGCGGCACGATGGTGACGTCTGATTTGGGCATCGGCATGTCCAGCACGTGGATGCATGCGGACGAACTGGGCGTCGACTACTTCACGGCCTACTCAGTTGGTGCCTACGCGTTCCATTCTCCCTCTCTACGCGAGAGCCCGCACGCGCCGGTCTACTTCGCCGGCATTGAGGGCTGGCCGCGCGGCACCGACCATGCTCATCTGCGGCTCTGCGCGGGCGTCGCGATGACGTTCTGGGCAGTTTGCCCCGAGGTTGAGGCAGGATGGCTCACACACGGAGACAAGGACGGCATCTACCTCACTATCCGCGTCGGACTGGGCGGCTGGTACGACCTAGGCGACCAATCCCGGTTCTCCCAATCCACCACCTCAGAGTGACCCAGGCCGGCTAGCCTGCAGCCGTTTGACTGTGGATGCATTTCCGGTGATACAGCAGGAGATTGTTGACTTCCGAACTACAGGAACAGGCGATCTACTGGGTCCGTTTAGGCGGACGCCGGCGACGACCGTAGGGGTGAGACTCCAAGGAACGCTGACCGTGTTTCGGCACTCGACCGCCGGACCGCGGAACCGCGGGATTGCTCTGTTTGACTCTCAGGCGCTCCCTTCCACGGTGACCGCGGCACGACGTCCGCTTGACCTAGGGTAGTGAGTGGCTAGAATAGGAGCGTGAGCAAGTCCCTGATTCAACGCACGAAGGCCATCAGGTTGAGTGGCAAGCCGGGATATTGGGTTGCCCTCGACCCCCGCAGCAACCGACGGGTCGGTGAGGGTCGGACGCTCAAGGCGGCGGCCCAGCGTGCCGACAAGGCCGGCGTGAAGGATCCGGTCTTCACCCAGATTCCCTTGGAATCGTGCGCCCTGGTCATGTAGCCAGGACGTGAAATCGCTCCCGCTCCAATTCTACGAATTCGAGGCTGAGTCCTGCCGGGCATTCCCGGCCGGCCGCAAGGTCCAGCGGCCCATGGCTCGAAATGGCCGAGGTCGGCTGGTGCCGGGCCTCGGCCGGGCCGCGATCTGAGTGCGCGTGGTTTGACCGGTCGGACAGGTTGGCTATACTGAGCAGATGAAAGTCAAGGCTATCGGTCGTTTTATCGTGACTGACACGGATGTCTGCCACGGCGAACCGGTCTTCCGCGGCACGAGGATATTGGTCGCCGATGTCTTGGAGCAGGTCGCCAGCGGGATGGCTTGGGAGGCGATAGTCGAAGAGTGGCGCGGCTCTGTGACACCCGAGGCGATAGCGGAAGCGGTTCGCCTCGCCCGCGAAGCGCTCGTAACACACGCACCCGAACTCGTTCCGGCGTGAACCCGAAGAAACCGTACTCGGCTGCCGTACGTAGCCCGTTCTGCGTGCCCGACACACCGGACCACTCGACCACTTCTCTTCTGTTCTCTGTTTGACTCTCAGGCGCTCTCATCTATAATGACCGTGCGGTCCGGAAGTCCTGGGTACAGTCCACGTCGGGACAGTCCCCGAATTCCGTCCCGCGACCCCGCCGGGGTGGTGAAATTGGCAGACACGCTTGGTTGAGGGCCAAGTGCTTTACGGCTTGCAGGTTCAAATCCTGTCCCCGGCATTTTCCTAACCACAGATAAACACTGATGGACACAGATGCAAAGGGGCTCCACGAGGACCTCACGCAGGACATCATCGGAGCCGCATTCGATGTCCACAACGCACTGGGCTGCGGGCTGCTCGAGAAGGTCTACGAAAACGCACTCGCTTGGGAGCTAGCGCTGCGCAAGCGCGTAGTCACTGCTCAAAAGGAATTCAAGGTCTCCTACAAGGGCAAAGAAGCGGGTGTCTACTACGCCGACCTCGTAGTGGAAAACAAGGTGGTCGTAGAAGTGAAGTCGGTTAGTGACCTGGGAGACGTTCACCGCGCCCAGATACTCAACTACCTGAGGATTTCCGGCATCAGAGTCGGTCTGCTACTGAACTTCGCCAGGCCCAAACTCAAGTTCGAGAGGTTCGTTGTCTGAACCACTATCGTGTCTTCCTGATCTGTGTTTATCCGTGTTCATCTGTGGTTAGCTTATGTCCCGAGTCATAATCCTGTTGCTTGACGGTGTCGGGTGCGGCGAGTTGCCGGACGCTGCCGCATACTCCGACCAGGGCTCGAATACCCTTGCCAATCTTGCCAAAGTCGTCGGCGGGCTGAGCCTGCCGAATCTAGCCGCGCTGGGACTCGGCAACCTCATCTCGATTCAAGGCGTCCCGCCGCAGGAGAAACCGGAGGCGTGTTTCGGCCGGATGGCCGAGCAGTCGGCGGGCAAGGACTCGACCGCCGGGCACTGGGAGGTCGCCGGGTTGGTGACCAATGAACCGTTTCCCCTCTTTCCGCACGGGTTCCCGCCCGAACTGGTACGCAACTTCGAGCAGGCTATCGGCCGCAAGACCCTTGGCATGTCGCCGCATCCGGTACGGAAATCATCAAGGAACTGGGCGAGGAGCACCTCAAGACCGGCTGCCCGATTGTCTACACGTCGGCGGACAGTGTGCTGCAAGTCGCTTGCCACGAGGACGTAATCCCGCCCGATGAGCTGTACCGCATCTGCCAGAAGGCCCGCGGCTTGTGCTCCGGCCCGTTCTGCGTCGGCCGCGTGATTGCCCGACCCTTCACCGGCAAGCCCGGCTCGTTCAAGCGCACTGCCCGGCGCAAGGACTTCTCCTGCCCGCCGCCGCAGCCGACATTGCTCGATAATGTGAAGGAGGCCGGGCTGGCGGTTGTCGCTATCGGCAAGGTTGACGACCTGTTTGCCGGACGCGGGTTCACGGAAACCCATCATTCAGTCAACAATGCCGACTGCCTGCACCTGACTGTCGAAGCGATGGAGAAGACGCCTGCCGGCCTCATCTTCACGAACCTTGTTCAGTTCGACATGGACTGGGGACATCGGAATGACCCTGTGGGTTTCGCCGCCGGTCTCGCCGAGTGCGACGTGCTCCTGCCCAACATCCTGGACCGCCTCGACCGGCATGACCTGCTGTTCATTACTGCTGACCACGGCAATGACCCGACCACGCCCTCGACCGACCATTCGCGCGAATACGTGCCGCTGCTCGCGCTTGGGCCCCGGTTCTGCTCAGGCGTAGACCTCGGTACCCGCTCGACCTTTGCCGACCTGGGCCAGACCGCAGCCGAGTTCCTGAAGGTGAAATCAACCCCTCAGGGCAAGAGCTTTCTAAAGGAGATAAGAACGTGACCAAGATCATTCAAGCCAGCCTGCTTCGCGCTGCCCGCGCCGCGGAGGACAGGGCTTACGCGCCCTACTCGCAGTTCAAGGTCGGCGCCGCGGTTCTGACCGCGAGTGGCCGCATCTTCTCCGGCTGCAACATCGAGAACAGCTCATACGGCCTCACCGTCTGCGCGGAACGGGTGGCCATCTTCAAGGCCGTGTCAGCCGGCCAGCGCCAGATCAAGGCCCTCGCCGTCTTTGCTCCCGCTCCCCAATCGAAAATCGGCAATCGAAAATCGAAAATGCCCTTGTTGACGCCGCCGTGCGGCGCGTGTCTGCAGGTGATTAGCGAATTCGCGGCCGACGCCGAGATAATCCTCACCAACGGCAGGGATTCGAAGCGCTACTGCCTCAAGGACCTGCTGCCGCTTGGATTCAGACTGAAGTAGTTTCTAGCTGATTCGCTCGAGCCCGTTCATGTAGGGCCGGAGCTTCTCGGGAACGACAACCGTACCGTCAGCCTGCTGGTAGTTTTCCAGTATCGCCACGAACACCCGCGGCAGAGCCAGGGCCGACCCATTGAGCGCGTGCGGGTAGAACGTCTTGCCGTCTTTACCCTTGACCCGAATGCCGCCGCGCCGGGTCTGGTAATCCTCGCAGGCGGAGATTGACGAGACCTCCAGCCAGCGGTCCTGCCCGGCGGCCCAGGCCTCAAGGTCATAGGTTTTGGCCGACTGGTGCGCCATGTCCCATGACGCCAGCCGCTTGACCCGGTAGGGCAGCCCAAGGTCGCGCAGCAGACTCTCGGCCTCTGCCCGCATCTCCTCCAACGCCTCGTAGGTCTGCGCCGGATGGACGATGCGCACGAGTTCCACCTTGTCGAACTGGTGAATCCGAATCATGCCGCGCACGTCCTTGCCGTACGAGCCGGCCTCGCGCCGGAAGCAGGCCGTGTAGGCCACGTATTTGAGTGGAAGCTGCGACTCGTTCAAGGTCTGGCCGCGATGGTAGTTCACCAGTTGCGGCTCGGCCGTCGGCACGAGATACAGGTCATCCTGCGTCTTGTACATATCGCTCTCAAGGTGCGGCAATTGGCCGGTGGCTTCTAGCGTGGCCGCGTTGGCCATAACCGGCGGCGCAATTTCGGTGTACCCGTGCCGCCGCGTGTTGGTGTCGAGGAAATAGTTGATGAGCGCCCGTTCCAGCAGCGCGCCCTGCCCCTTGAACACGACGAACCTCGAGCCGGCCAGCCGGGCCGCGGCCTCAAGGTCAATCACGCCCAGCGCTTCGCCGAGGTCCCAGTGCGCGAGCGGCTGGAACTCGAACTTGCGCGGCTCGCCCCATTGGGCCACAGTCTCCTCTTCGGCAGTCACCGACACATGGACGACGTTCGGCAACTGCCGGGCCAGTTCCGCCTGCTCGGCTTCGATGCGGGCCACGTCGGTATCGAGCCGCTTCACCTGTTCGGAAATCTCTCGCGCCTCCGCCACCTCGGCCGCGCACTCGCGCTTCTCCTTCTTGGCGAGGCCCACCGCCTCGGAGACCTGCCGCTGCCGGTGGCGCGCGTCGTCGCGTTCCTTTGAGAGCCGGCGACGGTCCGCGTCCAACGCGACTATCCGCTCGATGTCGATGCCGCTACGGCGCAGGGCGAGCAGCCGCCGCGCCTCATCCGGATTCTCACGTATCAGTCTGATGTCCATGCCCTGCCCCTAACGCCTGGATTCCAGGCCTTGCTGAACCGCCTTGACCACCAGGTCATATTCGATATTCACCGGCTCGCCGGTGCGGCGCTGCTTCAGGTTAGTGTTCTCCCATGTGTGCGGGATGATGTTGACCGCAAACTCGCCGGGCCGCACCGAAGCCACGGTCAGGCTGATGCCGTCAACGCAGACCGAGCCCTTCTCGACCAGCAGGTGCGCGTTGCGCCGGTCGGTCTCGACCGCAAGGGTCCAATGACCGGAGTGCTGTTCGATTCGCCGGACCTTGCCGACCTCGTCCACGTGTCCCTGCACGAAGTGGCCGCCCATCCGGTCCCCGGCCCGCAGCGCCCGCTCCAGGTTCACCGCGTCGCCGGTCTTGAAGCGGCCCAGGGTCGTTGCTTCCAGGGTTGCGGCAACCGCCTCGACCTCGAAACTCTGCTTGTCAGTCTTGGTCACAGTCAGACAGCAACCGTTCACCGCCACGCTCTCACCGAGCTTCAGTTCCGCCGCAAAGCC
The DNA here is from genome assembly GCA_903908785.1 of Caldifarciminota bacterium. GTDB lineage: Bacteria > Hydrothermota > Tepidihabitantia > Tepidihabitantales > Tepidihabitantaceae > UBA2258. Next base: position 14,817 of record CAIVTL010000687.1, read on the forward strand.
GGCTTGGATTGTGAACACGCGGTTGCCCTGCCGGCCGATTGCCCGCTCAATCCGTCCGACAGTCTCAATGAGCCCGGTGAACATAACCCTCCGTGAGAAAGTCCGGGCCGAGACAACGGTGGTCCACGGACTTGAGTTCTATCGCCTGTGACAGTCCTCGTGCGGCAAGGCCATGACTGAAAGACCTGCCCGGCCCGAGTATCTTCGGCGACTGGAACACGTACACCTTGTCAACGATGCCTGCTTCCAGCGCCGACGAGGCCACGGTCGCGCCGCCTTCAATCAAGACGGTCTGCAACTGCCGCCGGTGCAACTCGGCCAGCACATCCGCCCACTTCAAGAGCCCATCATCCTCCTGCCCGACCCGCAGCACCTCGACGCCCTTTGCCCAAAGTCGTTCAGCTCTCACGGCGTTACGGCTGGCAGTGAAGACCAACACCGGCCCCGGTTCCTTGAGCAGCCGGCAACCGGGCGGGGTCGCAAGGGCCGAATCGAGGACAACACGCGTGAGCTGCTTGGGCGGCTTCACGCGGCAGGTCAGGAGCGGGTCGTCGGCAATCACCGTCTTGACCCCGACGACAATCGCATCCGCGCAAAGACGCAACTCGTGCCCGAGAGCGCGCGCCTGCGGCCCGGTTATCCACTTCGAGCGACCCTTGGAATCGGCAACCATGCCGTCCAAGGTGGCCGCGACCTTGAGAATGACGAACGGTCGGCGTCTGCGCAGGGACGTGAAATAGCCCTCGTTCAGTCGCCGCGCCTCCTTTGCCAGCAGCCCGACCGAGGTCTTGATGCCGCTCTCGCGCAGGAACCGCATCCCCCTGCCGTTGACGCGCGGGTTCGGGTCAAGGGTCGCCGCCACGACCCGCTTGATGCCGGCCGATTGGACCGCGTTGGTGCAGGCCGGCGTCTTGCCGTGAAAGCAGCACGGTTCCATTGTCACGTAGAGTGTTGTGCCTGCTGCCCGCCGACCGGCGGCAGCGATCGCCTCGACCTCGGCGTGGGGCCCGCCGAACCGGTGGTGCCAGCCGCGGCCCACGACCCCGCCGCCTTTGACGAGCACCGCACCGACCATCGGGTTAGGAGATACGCGACCGCGCGCGCGGGCAGCCAGTTCCAGCGCTTCGGCCATGAACGCTTCGTCTTTCAACCGCCAATCATAGAAGCGCACCGGAAGTTGTCAAGAAACCGTGCTGCAACGAAACCCGAGTTGGAACCACAGATGAACACGGATGAACACAGATTGAATTCTCGAATCTGGCGTAGCCGGACCGCAGTCCGTCATTATGACTTCTGCAATCTGCAATCTGACTTCTGAATTCGCCCGGTCTGCGCTACTCGTACTCTATCTGGAAGTCGTCGTGTTCGTGCCGGTACTCGTACCACTCCGTGGTGACATCGCTCACCTGCGCCTTGGGCGGCCCTTTGCGCAGCCGTTGGACCAGTTGTTCGAGCTTCTGCCTCTCCCCCTCGACACTCACCTCGACCCGGCCGTCAGGCAGATTGCACACGACTCCGCATACGCCGAGGCCGTTCGCCTCCCGCACCACAAACATCCGGTAGAACACGCCTTGAACCTGGCCCGATACCACTGCTCGCAGAGACGCTCTGTCTATCTGGCCTGACACGGGAAGAAGATAGAGCAATACCCGCACTGTGTCAAGCAGGCCCCACGATGTGGACAAGTAGTTGGCAACCTGGGTGTAAGCCGTCGGCAAGCCGCGCACAGCCGGTGGGTTTCCGGTGCCGCTGCAGTGGGCAACCGGTCGGCAATCGGTGATGAACCTGCCGACAACCTGCTGACAACTTGACTAGGCGAAACCCCGGGTCTATAGTCAATGTAGAAATGACATCGAAGAACCGACTGCGACTCGGCTTGGCAGGCACGGCGCTGCTGCTGCTCGTCGCCACGGCCCGTGCGCAGATTGTCGCGGAGACCATCGGCTTCACGACTCGCGACCGCCAGATGTACGGCCCGGCGATCCGCTACATCGCGTTCGATTCGCTCTCCGGCACCCACGCGGTCTGGAAGGACGGGTACGGTTCAATCCGGTACAACTTCCGACCCCGCAGCAGCGGCTGGCGCTGGCCCGACGGCATAGTGGTGAACGCTGACCCGCGTAACCTCGGCTCGATGGACGTCGACGTCAGCAATGGCAGCGCCATGATTTCCGCCGACCATCTGTACCAGAACAGCCACGTCTTGACCCGGCTGGCCGACACCGGCCCGGGAGCGGGCAGCTTCCTCGAGGAGGAGATTGGCGGCGACTGCCGGTATTCGCTGGTCGGCGCGGCCAACTTCGGCTACTACAAGTTCGCCGCCCTGAGCAACGACTCGCTGTTCTACCGGGCCTACTTCGCCGTGATTCCCATCGGCCACGTCGGCGCTTTCCCCGCGTTCAACCTGGCCGTATCAAAGCAGAGCGGCCGCTACGGATTCATCTGGGCCGAAACCGAAGGCCCGGACCGCGGCACACTCTTTCTCAAGGAGACCCCGAACAACGGTCAGAACTGGTTCGAGACGTCGCGGCTATCGGACTCGGTTCCGTCGCCCCTGTCCCGGTCCCTGCTCTCCGGCTGTGGGACCTATGATACCATCCGCATCCACCTGCTGTCCGACCTCTATGACGGAACCGACGTCCTTCACTCGCAAATCTGGCACTACTCCAAGTACCCTGCCTCGTCCTGGCACCTCGTCCACGACTACGCTTGTCCGAGCGGAACCAGGCTGGGTGACGATGCGCTGGCCGCTGACCGGCCGAGCATCGGGATGAACCGGGCCCTGGGCGAACTCTACGCGGTGTGGGAGCAGTTCGACCCGGACAACGTTGACCCGGCGACCGGGCTGTGCCGCACCGACATCTGGGCCGCCCGCACGATTGACGGCAGCTACAATTGGGGCCCGCCCCTGCGCCTGACCGTGCCGGACAGCACCAGCAAACGCTTCCCGTTCCTGAGCGAAGTAGTCAATGATACGCTGCACATCATCTACTTCGCGGACCGGGTCGCCGGGTTCTCGGAACAAGGCCAGGGCCCACAAACCAACAACGCCGTCATGTACCTGCGCGTGCCGGTTAGCCTGCTGCCGACGGGAATCGCGGAGAGCAGGCCGCTGCCCGCACCTCGCCTATCGCTCAACGCCTTCCCCAACCCGTTCCGCATCACCACGACCCTCCGCCTTTCCAATTCATCCCTCATCCTTCATCCTTCATCTTTCACCGTCCGCGTCTTCGACGCCTCCGGCCGCGCGGTACTGGAATCGCCCATCGCCCATCGCCCATCGCCATTCGCGCTTGACCTGCGGTCAATGCCGGCTGGCGTCTACTTCGCCACCGTCGGAACCGGCCCCGCCGCCGCGACTTGCCGCATGGTGAAGATACCATGAGAGGACAAGTAGAAAGTGGAAAGGGGAAATGGCAAAGTACGGATTTGGGACTTTCCACTTCCCACCCACTCCTTTCCCCTCGCACTTCTGACTTCCAGCGTCTCGCTTCTGCCATCTGACTTCGCCTGAGGAGCGCCTGAGGAGCGGATTGACAGTCTGAACATTCCTGCTATCCTCTGTGCGAGATTAACTTCGCCAAGGAGGAAAATTGGCTAAACATTGCGAGATTTGCGGAAAA
>CAIVTL010000688.1 GCA_903908785.1 Caldifarciminota bacterium
CGGCGTTACGCCGAACCCGGCAAGCGCGAAGTTCCACGAGGACAAGACCGACCGCCTGAGCACGCACGAGTTCACGGTGAACGGCTCGCGCGCCCGGCTCTACTTCGCCCCGCAGGACCGGGTCGTGGACACCATCACCGCGCTTGTGAATCAGGCCCAGCGCGAAGTCGGATTCGCCATCAACGCGTTCACGTTCGACAATCTTGGGGCCGCGATGATTGGTCGCTTCAACGGCGGCAAGATGGTATTCGGGACGTTCGACAACGCCAGCGGGATGGACTCGGCATCAGAGTACTGGCGCCTGCGACCGGCCCATGTGCCGGTGAAGATTGACTCTTTCCCCTACGGCAACGGCACGGTGCACGAGAAGATAATGGTGATTGATTCGACTATCACCGTCACCGGCTCGGCCAACTGGTCGGCCAATGCCGACTACAACAACGACGAGAACACGCTGATACTCTACGATACCACAATCGCCCGGCGCTTCATAACCGAGATTGTCACGCGCTACATCGAGGCCGGGGGGCACATACCCGCCGGCTGTGGCCGAACCCGTCCCGGCCGGAACGAGGCCGCATCGTGTGCTCATGTCTCCCCGCCTCAGCCTCTCCTCACTCCCCGCGGGGACAGTGGTCTTCGACGCCGCCGGCCGCGCGGTCACACCCGGCCGCGCCCGCCCCGGCGTCTATCTCGTGCGCCTGCCCGACTCTCCCACCGTGTCCGCCGTCCTCGTCCGCTGAGCCGGACACAGACGCCCACGGACGACTCCGACATGAACACGCCCGCCAATGCAGGACGGGGACAAACCAGAAGTGAGAGAGCAGAAACCAGAGTGCAGAGGTGCAGACCCGGATGACTGCAAACTGCAAACTGGGAACTGCAAACTCGCGTAGCGCGCCGCCATTCATTTGACTTCCCTCATAGCTGCTATACACTGATGCAGATGTGGATTCTCGTCATCAATCCCGGCGGCGGGTCCACGAAGGTTGCAGTCTTCAACGGCACCAAGCCCGCGTTTTCTGAAACCGTCGAGCACCCGCCCAACCAGTTGGTCCGGTTCGGTCATGTTCTTGACCAGTACGAGTTGCGCAAGTCCGCGGTTCTGTTGACACTGGGCAAGCACAAGCAAGACCCGAAACGGCTGCAGGCGATTGCCACGCGCGGCGGGCCGCTGAAGCCTCTGCCCGGCGGTGTCTATCGTATCACGCCCCGGGTCGCCGCCGACATCCGGCACGGCGAGTACCAGACCGTTCACCCGGCGCTGCTCGGCCCGCTTATCGGGTTTGAGCTGTCCCAGGAGCTGAACATACCCGCCTATTTCGTCGACCCGGAGTCTACCGACGAGTTCCGTGACATTGCCCGAGTTTCCGGTTTCAAGGGCATCCAGCGAGTCGCGCTGTCGCACGCCCTGAGCTGCCGCACCGTGGCGCAGGAGACTGCCCGGAAGCTCAAGAAGCCGTACGAGAAGTGCCGATTCGTGGTCGCGCATCTTGGTACGGGCATCACCGTTGCCGCGCACGTGGGCGGGCGCCAGGTGGATGCGACCAATGCCAATGACGATGGTCCGTTCTCGCCCCAGCGCACCGGGGCCCTGCCGCTGTCCGGCATCGTCCGCGCGTGCTTTTCCGGCCACTACACCGAGGCCGCGCTCCTTGACCTGCTCACGAACCGCGGGGGCCTGGTTTCGTACCTCGGCACCGGCGACATCCGCCGGGTCGAGACTGCGCTGGACGGCGACAACAAGCAGGCCGAACTGGTCTACCGCGCTCTTGTTTACCAGGTGGCCAAGGAAATCGGCGCGTACGTAGTGGCCTGCGAGGGCAAGCCCGACGCCATCATCCTGACCGGAGGCCTGACCTTATCAAAGCGGTTCCTGGCCGACTTGAAGAAGTGGCTGGCGCCGCTGGGCTTGAAGGTCGTCGTGTATCCGGGCGAGGCGGAGATGTCGGCCCTGGCCTCGCGCCTGCTCGCAGTCCTGTCCGGGAAAGATAAGGAGCGAAGCTATGACAAGGAAATTTCTCTCCGGGGATGAAGCCGTCGCCCGGGGAGCCTGGGAAGCAGGCTGCCATGTAGCGGCTGCTTACCCGGGCACTCCATCCACTGAAATCCTCGAAGCGCTCGCGACCTACAAAGACGTCTATTGCGAGTGGTCCACCAATGAGAAGGTAGCTTTGGAAGTCGCGCTCGGCGCTTCCATCTCGGGCGCGCGAGCCCTCGCCACGATGAAACACGTAGGCATGAACGTGGCCGCCGACCCGCTCTTCTCCGCCGCCTACATCGGCGCGCGCGGTGGCCTCGTGATTGTCACCGCGGACGACCCGGGCCTGCACTCATCCCAGAACGAACAGGACAACCGGTTCTACGGTCTGATGGCCAAGGTGCCGGTGCTCTGCCCTTCTGACTCCCAGGAAGCGAAGGACTTCACGCGCCGGGCCTTCGACATTTCCGAGGAGTTTGACATCCCGGTCATCCTGCGCCTGACCACGCGCTCGGCCCATTCCAGCGGCGTGGTCGAACTCGGCGACCGGCAGCCAAGGCCGGTCAAAAGCTACGAAAAGCAGATTACCAAGAACATGATTCTGCCCGCGTTCGCCAAGGTGCGCCACATCGACCTGGAGCGACGGATGGACCGGGTCCGGGCATGGAATGAGAAAAGCGACCTGAACCGGGTTGAGAAAGGCGCAAAGGGGCGCGGGGTCATCTGCGACGGCGTCGCCTACCAGTACGCGCGCGAGGTCCTCCCCGACGCCTCCTTCCTCAAACTCGGCATGGTATGGCCCTTCCCGCAAGACCTGGTGCGCCGGTTCGCCGAGACCGTGGACGAACTGGTAGTCGTCGAAGAGGTTGACCCGTTCATTGAACTGCAGGTACGCGCCCTGGGACTCAAGGTCACGGGCAAGGACAAGCTGCCCAGGACCGGCGAACTGAGTCCGCGCGTGCTGCGCGAGGCCATGTCCCTGCCGGTCTCCGACATTGAACCCGAACCTGACCTGCCCAACCGTCCGCCCGCCCTCTGCCCGGGCTGCCCGCACACCGGCATGTTCTGGGCGCTCCAGAAACAGAAACTCATCATCGGCGGCGACATCGGCTGCTACACCCTGGGCGGACTGCCCCCGCACAACGCCATGGACACCTGCATCGACATGGGCGCGTCAATCAGCGCCGCGCACGGCTGCGACAAGGCGCTGGGCAACACCGACCCGCGGCGCCGGGTTGCGGTCATCGGCGACTCGACCTTCTTCCATTCCGGCATCACCGGCCTGCTCGACATCGCCTACAACGGCGGCAAGTCCACGATTATCGTCGTCGACAACCGCACCACCGCGATGACCGGCCATCAGGATCACCCCGGCACCGGTAAGACACTGATGGGCACGCCGGCCAAGGCCGATGCCATCGAGGACATCGGCCGGGCCTGCGGCATCCGCCGCGTCCGCGTCCTCGACCCCTACGACCTCAAGGCGACCATGCAG
>CAIVTL010000689.1 GCA_903908785.1 Caldifarciminota bacterium
CCGCGCCCGGCGCGGGCGCAACTCGTAACCCGCAACTGCTGCCCCTCTTACGGTGTCGGAATCGGTGCGCCGAGCCTTGGAGTGCGGGAGTGAAGCTCCCGCTTTCCCCTGTCCGCTGTCCCGAAAAGCGGCAGTTCGCGCTGCCGCAGTCCAAGGAAGCTTCGCTTCAGGGTTCTCCGACTGCCCCGGTTCCCCAACCCGCAACCCGCAGCTCCCCTCTCGTCTCTCGCCTCTCGTATCCTTCCTGTCGTATCTTTCCTCTCGCCTCCCGCAGCCCAATCCAGAGCTCCCCTTGCGGGCCAGAGCAAGTCTGGCCGCGCTACCAGGAGAACTGCGACGACCGACCCGTACGGTAGTCGTCTGGGAAGCGACATCGTCTCGCACGGACAACTCTCGACCAGAACGGAAGTTAGCACACCGGACCTGAATCAGCCGTCTCTGCCCGCGCGATGTGAGGGCTTGTCCCAAGTCAGTTCCGGAACGGGAACTCGACTACTCTCAATGAGTTAGGGACGAGACGCCTTGCTCCGGAATGTGGCACGGCAACTGCTCAGTGAAGGAGTAAGAATCACCCTCACGGATTGGACGTAGAGGGCGAAGATACAAGAGGGGTTAAAGCATGTGGTTAGAGGGGGTCATCATGACACGCAAAATAATCGGAGCCTGCAAAGGCATCATGCGCGACGAGAGCGGACAGACGATGCTCGAGTATATCGTCATCGTTGTGTTCGTCGTCATCGCCGCGATTGTCGGTTTCAGACTGGTCAAGGGCATCGTGAGCCGCGGTACCGAGAGAGCATCGGCTTCCATCGGTTAGCCCGCGGAACCTCGCCGCCAAGCACGCGAGAGCGTTGTCCGCTGCTGCCTCACACCGAACGAGACAGCACGGACAACGAGTTTCGGGGTCCTCAACCACTCGTTCGACCTGCGTCACCCGTCCTCGAGTTCCAGGTTGGCCCGAACCCGCTCCGCCCGGGCCGCGAGCGTCAGCGGATGCTCCTTCGCTCAGTGTGCGTTCGGGAAGCTGGCTCTGTCTGCTACTCTCCACGCACCACCCGGCTTATATTCCCGGCAGGACCGCCCCATTCAACAACAACAGGAAACAGCGCGGTGTCGCACGAACAACTCACCGATAGCATTGAAGTTAGCGTACCGGGTTTCAATCGGGCGTTTCGGCCGCGCGGCGCGAGGGCCTGTCGCAGGCCGGGCCTGGAGCGGGGAACTCCACCAATCCCAACGAGTTAGGAACGACGTGCCCCGCGCCGAGTGGTGGCACACCACCTGCACCACTTGAAAGCAAGAATCACCCTCACGGACCACACGTAGAGGGTGAAAGCACAAGGGTTATAGCATGAAAGACTAGAGGGGGTCATCATGACACGCAAGATAATCGGAGCCTGCAAAGGCATCATGCGCGACGAGAGCGGACAGACGATGCTCGAGTATATCGTCATCGTTGTGTTCGTCGTCATCGCCGCGATTGTCGGTTTCAGACTGGTCAAGGGCATCGTGAGCCGCGGTACCGCGAAGGCTTCCGCTTCCATCGGGTAACCGCAGATGCACAATCCGGAAACTTGCCGCCAGGGTGCCGAGGTCACGAGAGCGCTTGTCCAATGACGTTGGCGTACGCTCCAGTGGTCCCGGCATTCCGGGCGGCAGGGGAACTAGTGTCGAGTATCCAGAGTCGAGAGTCGAGAGTCGGCCCCGGTCCGGACGGCCGGCCCTGAGGCAGAAATGCCACACACCCTGTCCATCATCACCACTGTTCTTGCGCTGCTCCTGCTGGGGCTATGCGCCTATTGGGACTTGAGATACCGGAAAATCCCCAACTGGGCAACCCTGCCCGCCATCATCCTCGGGCTCGGCCTTAACGGCCTGGTCCTCGGCTGGGGCGGGATGAAGACTTCGGGCCTCGGCTTCCTCGTCGGCTTCGGGGCCTTGCTGATTCTGTTCGTACTCAGTTGGATGGGCGGCGGCGACGTCAAGCTGATGGCTGCGGTCGGGGCGCTGAAAGGCTATCCGTTCGTGGTCTCGGCGCTCTTCTACTCGCTGATTGTTGGCGTAGTTATCGGTGTCGCCATGCTCATCTGGAACCGCAAGACGCAACGCACGTTCAAGAATCTCTTCTTCGTCGTGGCCTCGCGTCTCTCTCCCCTGTTTCCGAAACGCGACATCATACCTGAAGAAACCCAGAAGATACCTTTCGGACTCGCCATTGTCCTCGGTACGGTCTGGGCTTTGATAATGGGTTACGCGTGGAGCCCATTCAGGCTGGCTCTCCCATGACGACCATTAGTGAGCGCTGCAAGACCAGAATCCCCAGGCGGAACCTGCTCGCGACGAACTTCTCGCTTCTCGCTTCTCGCTTCTCGCTTCTCGGCAATACCGACGGCAGCGCCATGCTGGAAACCGTCATCGTCCTGCCCGTGCTCATGTTGTTCATGATGCTCACCATGGAGTTATGCCTGATGGCCAATGCCAAGCAGTTGACCAACTACGCCGCCTTCTGCGCGGCGCGCACCGCTTCGGTCTACGGCATCGGCTCAACGGCGAAGACGCACCTGGCGGCCGCGATGGCAATGAGCTCCATCTCGCCGGCGACCCCGCAGAACGCCTCGGCGATTCTGAGTGCATACGGCATGCCGGACCCGGGCCGGGCCGTGCAGGCCCTTGCCGGCATCCCCGGATTCGAGGACAGCCTCCAGTGGTCGGCCCGCCTGGCCGATGCCTTCGTCAGGACATCCCAGCCGGCATGCAGCACCGGCACGGCTCCGGGCAAGACCCGCCGGTACATCGTAGTGAATGTTACCTATATCTATCGCTGTTACACTTTCCCGTTCGGCAACTTCTGGGGCCACGCGGGACTCACCGCGTACACCAACACGCTCAAGGCTCTGCCCTTCTACGGGGTCATCAGCGCCGTAGTCGCGTCCCTTGACAACCTGTGGTCCTGGAACATCCCGATTCACGGCCGCGCAGTAATGGACTACTGGGCAGGGTGAGGACGGAAGGATGAAGGATGAGGGCGGAAGGATGAAGAACGAAGAGGGAAGAACGAAGACGGGGGACGGAAGCCGGAAGACGGTCCTCGGTCCCCGGTCTCCGGTCTCTCTCGGTCGGCGATTGCTCCACGACACTAGCGGGCAGGTCCTGCTGCTCGGCGTCATCGTCATTATCGCGATGATTGCGTTCATGCTGGCGATACCGAACGGAACCCACGCCACGACTCAGAAGATGCGCGCCCAGACCGCGGCCGATGCCGGCGCGTTCACCGGCTCGGTCTGGCTTGCCCGGACGCTCAACCTGAGCGCGAACATGAACGTCGGCATCAAGAGCATGTACACGTGGATGACCGTACTCACCACGGCCCAGGCACTGGCAAAGGCGCTGTACAGCGACACCGCCGACGCGTCGGTGAGAGCTTTGGGGCGGGACGTATCGCTCGCGCTGTTCGGGAGCAATGACCCGGTCTACGTTTCCGCCAGCATCTATCCCCAGTCCATCCAGAAGCTTGCCGCGACCGCGCAGTGGCTCTACGACCTGCAGAGTGACATCGTCGGGAACTTCCCGACAGTGGCGTCGACGCTGGGGTCAGGTGAGGCCCGCCGGAACATAAGCGGCGGGAACCCTTTGTCTCAGAATCCGGGTGGCATGGTACTGGTCAGGGCCGCAAGTCCGCTGTCCCTCGCATATAGCCGCAGCGGCGACAGCCTGATGTACGCCCACCTGAGCCAGCTCGCCACCTCGCTGCGGGTCATCCCGACCAACGACCCCAACATCGGTCCCGCCACCGGCGTGGTCCTCATTGACTCGCACAACTTCGAAATCAAGGCCTACTACGGCGATTCCAGCCAATGGTGCACCGTCAGGCAGGTTCTGAAACGAATGTACAAGAAGGCAATCATCCAGACATTCCGCAACATCCAAACCAGCGTCTATGATACCGGGGCGGAGTACTTCGACAAGCCGGGCGGCGGTCCCTACACGTCTTACCTTCACGGGGATAGCTGGGCGAGGTGGATCGTGAAATGCAATGAAGGCGGGACCCACACTCCCTTCATCTGGCCCAACGGGAAACCCAATTCGCCGTACATGAACACTGCGCACTGGCAACTGCTCGAGTGTCATCCGACAAACAACCGGTACAAGCGAGACACGGTGTGGGTGAGGAAGCATGTGGTCAAGAAGAGCGACCCGTGTTTCGGCAAATGGAATACAGGCCAATGGGAGCCCGGCGACTCGATTCTACCTGAGTGCAAGCCTTATGTGAATGACAGCGGCTGTGTTGTGGATTCATCCTTTGCGTACCCGACCGACTTCTTCACCGGCGCCGAGTCGACCCGAGGCAACCAAGGAACGAGACTCCGGACCCGCCGCCTCAATCCCGGCACCGAGCTCTACGCTACCTCCTTCGTCTGGCGGCTGGGAAGCACCTCCACCCCGTTCGGTATCGGGCCGGCGCTGGGCGGGACGCTGTTCCCACGAAGCCGGACCGCGGCGACGGCCCCGATGCTTGCCGTTGCACGGGCCGAACCGTACATGGCCCTGGCCAATCCCACCGACGATGACTTCTACTTCAGCCCAAGCTGGGATGTCAGGCTCACGCCGCTCGACTCGGCCGGAGCGCACGACATCACCAACGACACGGCGTACGCCAACCACAACCTGAGTTCCTTCAACCTCGACGAATTGCGCCGATATGTACTACTGCCATAAGCCGATGAAATCTCAAACCTCTCGCCTCTCGTCTCTCGTCTCTCGCCTCTCGTCTCTCGTCTCTCGCCTCGATGACCGCGGCGTCGCCGCCCTCGAGGGTCTGCTCGTCGTCTCGCTTCTGGCCGGGGTATTTCTCGCCTGCCTGCTCCTCGGCCAATGGGGCTCCAGCCTCCAGTCCGCGCAGATGGGCGCGCGATTGCTGGCGTTTGACGCCGGCGACGTGGCGCTTGCCAGGATGGGAAAACCATCGAATCAACCCGCCCAGCAGTTCACGAGCCAGAATTGGGACACGCTGGCCCACGGTGTCAATGTCGCCTGGCTCCACAACATGTACTCCCTGTCGAACGGCGACTACTCGGGCAGTGTGACCGGCTCATCGCGTGGGCGGCTGCCCGGACAAGGCATGTTCCAGTATTCGCCCACGACCATGGGCTACTATGCCGGCGGCTGGGCCGCGGCATCCGACCCGTGGGGAAGGCCCGAATCGATTGTCCAATTAGGGTTCATCCGCATCGCCTACCACGTCGGGCTCACCCGGGCGAGCCCGGCCGGACTCGACTCAACCAGCGCCCGGCCAATTCCGCACGGGGATACCATTCTGGAGACCATCTATGGCCTTGTGGGCCAGTAAGTCCATGAGAGTGCTGCTGCGCGTGGTGCTGACTTCACTCCTCGTTATTGTAGGCCTGGAGGTAGGCATGAAGCTCGCGCCCGGACTGGCACGGTTCGGGACCGGCCGAACGATGTCCGCAACCCGCAACCCGCAACTCGTAACCCGCAACTCGGTTCAGCCGGACTGGGGCGGTGGCCGAATCATGCAAGATGCGAGCGGCGAGAGGCGAGAAGCGAGAGGCGAGATACGAGAAGCGAGAGACGGCGTCGTCGTTCAGAGGAAGGCTGACGGTGATTATGCACTGACCATGGCCTTGCCGTCTCCTGGCGAGCCCGGCCGGTCCGGGCTGTTTGAAATCCCTTCATCCGCGCACTTCAAGAAGGAACTCCTTCCGGGAACGGAAGACGCGGAAGCGCCAGCCGCTGATATCCCACTTTACCCGCAGTCAAGCTGCCGGATACAGGTCGGACGCGGCACTGCCTGTTTCGTCGGATTCTACCTTACGCCCGACAGCATTGAAGCGGTCCGCTCATTCTATGTCCGGGTCCTCAGCCAGCTTGGCTGGGAACGAATCACGGAAGACGAGAGTCGAGAGTCGGGAGTCGAGAATCGGAAGCTGGAGACGTTCGCGAAGGGCAGCGAGGGCCGGACGGTTGTTGTGCAATTGAGAGAACAGGATTCGGTAACGACCCGCATTGGCCTGGTTGCGATGGGTCCCCAAGGACTGGAAGTTGCGAGTTCCGGGTTGCGAGTTACGGGTTACGGGAAGGAAAGGAAGTGACACACCATGGCGGATGCTGAGAAGACCGGTCTTTTGTCCGGGAGCACCTTGCGAATACTGGTGCTCGCGGTTGTCTTGGGTATGGTCGGCATAGGCTTGATGAGCTTCTACGTTCACTCACGGGACAAGAAGAAGGAAACGACTACGGCCGCAGTGGCCACGCAGCAGATTGCCGGCGGGGACACGATCAAGCACGGCATGATGGTCGCGAAGGAACTTCCCAAGGGCACGATTGGCGGCAACTTCGTGAGCGGCAAGGATATCGTCTCGGTCGAAGGGCGAGTGGTGGGTGTCGACATGGACCCGGGACAGCCCCTGTACTGGAATGCCATCCCCCTCGCAGCCTCCGGCGGGTATGACCGCTACTTGAGACCCGAGAACCGCGAACGGGCGTTCGCCATTACGCTGTCGGGCGCGCTCAGCGGCGCGACCAGGCCCGGGGACGTGATTGACATCCTGGGCACGTATACCGACGGCGGCAAACGGCAGGCGTTTGAGGTGCTGCCGGCGGTAACGGTTATCGACAAAATCGGGCCGACACTCGTGCTGAGCGTGACCGCGGAGGAGGAACTGTTGCTCCTTGCCGCCCAGCCCTGCGAACTGACTTTGTCTATACGCAGCAAGCAAGAGCCCGAAGCCGAAACGAAACTCGAACCGGTCAAGCTTGCCGACGTTCTGCCCAAAGCCAAGGAACTGGGAACGGCAAGAGTGGCGAGATTGAGCGCTGCCGCCGCGCCTGCCGGTTCAATCCACCGAGACTGACGTCAAGGAAAGAACGATGAACGAAGAACGAAGAATGAAGAATGAAGGGAATCCGAAACCGGCCCGTCTCGCGCTTCACGCTTCTCGCCTCGCGCTTCTCGCCCTGGCGCTGTTTCTCGGCAGCCGGGCCCTGGCCCAGGAACAACTGACGATCGGCGTCGGGGAACAGAGGATTCTGTCGGTTCCGTCCGGGAGCGACATCGGCTTCACCGGGCCGCTGCACGTCGTCCAACTGGACGCGGGGAGAATCAAGGTCATCGGCGATGGTGCGGGGTGGGGTTCAGTTACGGTAAAGAGCGGGGCCGAGGTCCTGCAGTATTCGGTGGAGGTTGTCTCGATTCCGCCGGAGCAAACGATTGCCAAGCTGAAGTCCTTGCTGGGAAAGTTAAACCTGACCTACACTCCGGCCGGCAGCCAGGTAATCGTCGAGGGACGAATCGAAACCACCGAGGACCTCGAGCGCTTCAACCGGGTCATGGAGGCGTTTCCCGGGGCGATCAACATGGTTGTCATTGCAGCCAAGGAAGTGCTGATTGACATTGCCGTCACCCTGGTCGAAGTTGACGTAACCAACTCGTCCGCCCTCGGACTGCTGGATGTCGTTTCGCAGAGCGGCACCGCCACGCTTACCGGCACAATCCCGCTTGTCGGCGGCACCGGCGGAGCGAGCATCGAGTTGGGCCTCGTCGGCTCCATCGACCTGCTCAATGCGCTCAAGTCGCAACTCCAGGGCGGCCGGGCCAAGATAGTGGCCAACCCCAGGATTGTTACGCTTAACCGGAGACAAGCCGTGATTACATCCGGGGGCGAGATACCCTATCGGGTTGTGAATTCAACCGGCGGCCAGGGCATCGAGTACAAACCGTATGGCATCACATTGAAGGTGACCCCGGAAGAGCGGATGAATGACGTGCTTCTGCAGTTGAACCTGGAATCAAGCGAACCGGTTGGTACGGTGAGCGGCTCCAGCGAGAACCCGCTGACCTCGCGCAGCGTCGACCTGAACATCGCGGTCGCGAAGGACAAGACGCTGGCCATTGCCGGTCTCTACAACGCCGTTACCTCCCACGAAACCCGCGGCGGCTGCCTGTTTCCGTTGTTTGCCGCTTCCGCGTCGACTCGCAGGCGAGAACTGGTCATACTGGTCACCCC
>CAIVTL010000690.1 GCA_903908785.1 Caldifarciminota bacterium
GACACCGGTATCGGCATACCGGCGGAGTCACTGCCGCACCTGTTCGACCGGTTCTACCGCGTAGACAAGTCGCGCTCTCGGGACATCGGCGGGACCGGGTTGGGGCTGGCGATAGCGAAGCGCGTGGCTGAGGCACACGGCGGTTCGGTGACCGTTGAGAGCGTGCCGGACAAGGGCAGCAGGTTCACGGTCGTGCTGCCGGTAGCAGATTAGCAGGCTGTAATCTCTGATTAATCCTCCATTAAGGCCTGCACGGTAGAATGACTGGTTATCAGTAGCGATGAGTTCAGACTTGACCAACCAAGAAACCAACCGCCCGGCGTGCCGTACCGGCCGGGAATGAGGAGAAACAGAAAATGAATCGCTCCACGCTTACAGACGGTCGACAGCCAGTGGATGTTTCCGATGCAGGACGGCAGATGCTCAGGAAGGTCCCGGAAATCACCCTCTACTTCTGGATTATCAAAGTCCTGTGCACGACGGTGGGCGAAAGCGCCGCCGACTACCTCCAGATGAAACTGAACCTGGGCTTAACCTACACGACGGTAGTCATGAGCGCCTTGCTGGCAATCATCCTCTTCCTGCAGTTCCGGGCGCGGAAGTACGTCCCATGGATCTACTGGCTCGCAGTTGTGTTGCTCAGCGTAGTCGGCACACTTATCACCGACAACCTTACCGACCACCTGGGAGTTTCTCTGGTCACGACTACCGTGATTTTCGGTGTCGTGTTGCTGGCCACCTTCATAGCGTGGTATGCGACCGAGAAGACACTGTCCATCCACTCCATCTACACGACGCGGCGAGAGGCATTCTACTGGCTCGCGATTCTATTCACGTTTGCATTGGGAACCGCGTCAGGCGACCTCATAGCCGAGCGTTTCAACGTAGGCTACTGGCACTCGGCGTTCCTGTTCGGCGGAGCGATCGCGGCAATAACCATCGCCTACTATGTCGTTCGGGCCGTTCTGAACCCGGAACATCGCATGCAGTCACCGGGCGCGATTCTGGCCTTCTGGCTGGCCTATATCCTGACGCGTCCGCTCGGGGCCTCCATCGGCGACTACCTGTCTCAGGCCCGCGAAGACGGCGGCCTTGCCTTGGGCGCGACCATCACGAGCGTACTCTTCCTTGGGGCAATCCTGGTCACTGTTGTCTATCTCACCATAACCAGGAGAGACGTTATCAAGAAACCGGATATGGACGCCTAGCATGATGAGCGGGACGATAGTCCGCGCCCACAGGCCACTCGTTCCCTTTGGTTGCCGCTGTACGCCCGGCCCGCGGGCTCGAGCCCTGACCGGAACGGAAGAAGGTCGTGGCCGTCATCATCGCAGCGGTAGTCGCACTGGTGGTGCTCTATCTGTACTCCTTCGGCCCGCTGGCCGGACGGCGCCACGCGGCCCGGCCGAGGCCGGAGTCGCTGAAGCCGGCGGCCGGGGTCGTACAAGGCACAACAGCATATCACAACCGCGATTCACGCGAGAACTACTTCGGCATCACCGTGCCGAAGGCATGGCAGGTGAAGGCGGGCGACAAGTCGGGCAGCTACGCCTTCTCGTTCGGCGCGGGCGCGGGTTCGGTCGAGCTGATGGACGTGCCGGACAACAGCACGCTGGAACTTTACATTCTGAGCCAGGACGAGCCGCGGCTGAAAGCGGCGGTGCCGGGATACGCGCGCTCGGACTACCGGCAACAGACGGTCGGCGGCGTTGAGGCATTCCGGCTCGTCTACCGCAGCGCGGCAAACGGCACTGAGTCCGAGAACACCCGCGAGTACTTCACCGGTCAGGACATGGCCGGCGTCATGACATTCACTACGCCACACGCTGATTCATCCTCCCGGACGGCCATCGACAGCGTTATCAACGGCTTCCAGTGGGAGAACTGACAAGGTGAGACAGGTCTTCTTCTTCATCGCGCTGGCGCTGGTCGGATTCGGGCTTTTCCTGAAGCTGTTCTACGACGTCCCCGATGCGCAGGAGACGGTCAACTTCTTCACCAGTTGGTTCTTCATCATCGTCGGCACGGCCGCCGCGCTCATCGTCCTCTTCTGGTCAAGACGCAGCAAGCCGGAATAGCCACCATGGCGGGAGTCATCTCGGCCCGCGCCATCAGCAAATCGTACGGCGACCGCAAGGCGGTGGATGGACTCGACCTAGCCGTGGAAGGCGGCGCGTTCTTCGGCTTCCTCGGGCCGAACGGGGCGGGCAAGACGACGACGATTCGCATGCTCACCGGCGTGCTGCGGCCGGACTCGGGGACGATTACGATTGACGGTCATGACAGCCGTGACCGGCAGCACATAGCAAGCGTAATCGGGGTTGTCCCGGAGAGCCGCGGGTTCTATGACTGGATGAGCGGCGAGGAGTACCTGGACTTCTTCGCCGCGCTCTACCGCATCGGCGACCGCGCGCGGGCGGTTCGGCAACTGCTGGCCGACGTCGGGCTTGCGGACCGGGGAGGCACGGCAATCGGCACGTACTCGCGGGGAATGAAGCAGCGGCTCGGGCTGGCGCGGGCGCTGGTCAATTCGCCCCGGGTGCTGTTTCTGGACGAACCGACGCTCGGGCTCGACCCGCAGGGGCAGGAGGACGTCCAGCAACTACTCAAGCGGCTCAACGAAGGCGGCGTCACCGTGTTCTACTCGTCGCACCTGCTGCACGAAGTGGCGCACCTCTGTTCGGTCATCGCCGTCATCAACCGGGGCCGGCTCGCGGCCGTGGGCACGCTGGCTGAACTACAGCGCCAGACCGACAGCGAGGACCTGCGCGACATCTTCATGGCCCTGACAAACGACTAAATGTACCGGTTCATCTGGCTGAAGGACTTGAAGGCGGCGGTCCACACGTGGAAGGGCCTGGTCTGGCTGCTCGTGACCGCGCTCATCTTCAGCGCCGCGAGTTACCTGTTCCTGACCAACCGGGAGTTGAGCCTGCTCGACCAGACCGAGATGCTCTGGCTGCTCGGCAAGGTGATAATCGGCGCGGCGCTGCTCGTGACCGTGATTGACGCGTCGTCGCTCATCACGGCCGAATTCGAGAACGAGACCATCGAAAGCCTGCTGCTTTCGCCGCTCTCGCTCGGCGGCCTCGTGCTCGGCAAACTGCTGGCCGCGCTGACGACGTGGCTCGTCGTCTATGCCGCGGCCGCACCCTATATGGTCGTCACCGCGGCCGGAAGCAGGCTTACCGGTGCCTTCCTTGTATACGTGGGCCTGTTCGGCACGCTGGCCGTGCTCGGGTTCACGCTGCTGGTTCTCGCGGTCTCTTTCTTCTACCGCTCGCTCCGGAACACCCTGACCACGTCGCTGGTGATACTGCTGGCGCTGGCTTTGCCCGCGCTCTTCTCACCGGTCTTGAAGACCTCGACGCTGGCCCGCATAGCCGGTGTGGCCAACCCGCTCGACAGCATCTTCGCCGGGCTCGACAACGTGCTGGTTGACTACCATACCGGGTTGGCGGCGAACCTCGGCTTCCTTGTCCCGGTCCTCGTGTTCTGCGTGCTTGCGCTCGGATTCCTCATGCTGTCGGTGCGCGCGTTCCAGCGGCGCGGCATTGCGAAGGATTGACATGAGGCGGAACTTGCTGCCGCTTGTGCTCGTGGCCGGCATCCTGTATGCACAGGCTAGCACCCCGTTGCCGCTTGTCGTGAGCATTCGGTCGGAGCGAGCGCTGAGCGGCGTGGCCGGCGAGTACATCACCCTTGAAGCCGAGGTGGTGAACGTCGGAACCCAGCCCATCAACAGCGTCACGACCTACCTCTCGCTGGTAGATGTCGGCGCCCGGATGCCGGTCGACCTCGAAGACTGGAGCGCGGAAAAGGGACTATTCATCGGCACCATCACGGCGGGCGAGACCCTGCCGCTAGTCTGGAAGGTCCACCTCATCCGCTCCGGCGACTACACGGCGTCGGTCGTGGCGGAAGCCGACGGCGCTGACCTGCCGGTCGTGAGCCGGGTGACGTATCTCAAGGCGCTGCCGAAGCGGAATCTCAATCCCGGAAACGTCCTGCCGGTCGCGCTCGGCGAGCCGATACTGCTGGTCTTCGGCTTCCTCCTGCTCCGGTTCTGGCGAACCCGGAAGCTGCGGCCAGACTGAAGTCATCAGCCAGTCGCGCTCCGCGCCGCGCCCTGCGGGCGCAAAGGGTACTCGTGTTGAGTTCCCACTCTGACCCGCCGAGATGAACTACACCAAGCAGCAACGGGCCGCAATCAACACTACGGAGCGAAACCTGCAGATCATAGCATGCGCTGGTTCCGGCAAGACGCAGGTCGTTTCGGCCAGGGAATCGAGATTCTCCGGCGTGGCCAGCGCGCGCAGCTGAAGCCCGCCAACACAGTGGCATTCACCTTCACTGGAACGGAAGTCGGGGCACCTCCCAGTTTCCTGCGTACCAGCCGCACGTGCGGCGCGAGTGACCAGTTACCAGTGACCAGTTTCCAGTAGAAGAACTCCGAGGCCGGTAACCGGATTGGGCGCAAGGGAATTGATGATTTCCGATTGACGAGTGTCGATTGCCCCGAGCGAGCGGCCCGCGCGGCGCGGGAAATCCCAAACCCCAAACTCCAAATCCCAAACATGGAAACCCCATCTCCTCCCAGCCGGCCAAGTCACGCGGTTCATTAAAATGAACCCGTCCACTTTAGATTCAAGATTGCAGATTGGCGGGGCGCAGCGGGAAACGATGAGCGATAAGCGATAAACGATGAACGAGCGACGCGGCGTCGGTCGGCAGGTTGCAGTGGCGGAAGGAATCGGCGAGTTGCGGTTAGCGGTAGCTGAGGGCCGCATTCTTGCCAATCCAGTCACGCGCGGGCATGAGCGCTTACGCGAGTGTCCAGTTGAAGACATGAGAGACCCTTCCATCGGCGTCAGGGCGACTCGGCGTCGGTTTGCAGGTTGCAGTGGCGGGCGGGGTCAGCGAGCAACGGTGGGCTGTAGCTGAGGACCATTGTCAGTCCTGTCCGGTGAGGGGTCGGCGCGGGTTCGCAGTGGCCAGGACACCAGGTCAGTCGCCGGTATCAAGCGGGCAGCGGGCCTGCTCCGAGAACCACTCGACGGGCCTCAGCCGGCGCCCGGCCAGCGCGTCACGCTAGACGCACGCCCAGACCGGGAATGAGGCGAGTTCTGGTGTATTCAGGATTTCTGCCTCGTGCGGCCGCCAGCGCTCGCCGTACAGAATCAGTCCGTAGATAAAACTACCCAGTCTGCTCTCGGTCGGGTCACAGACGAAATCCAGAATCGGCTTCTGTTCCTTAGTCGCGCGAACAACCCAGATGTACCTCGGGAAGTCGCGCTCTGCGAGGACCCCAAGGGCTTGTTCCGCGCTTTGGGCGCACTTCAGAAGTTCGGTCATGAAGCGGGACCCGCGCAGTATTGTAGCTTGGACGGACGTACCGTTCGGTAGTGCCGCCGGGTATTTCGTTGACAGGGCGACAATGAGCGGATGGACTTTGTTGATCACGTCTCTCATGTCCAGCCGGATCTTGGGGTACACTGGTACGATTAGGTGTCGGACCTACCATAGCTCCTCGTCGGGTGGGTTGTTCCAGTCATACCGAAGCTTCAGTTTGCTCTTGGCATCTTCCTCAAATGTCACGCGTGCGTAGGGGCCGATTCTGTCGTCGTGCGCGTAGAACTTGGTTATGCACAGACCCTTGGGGACGAGGCCAGCCGAGGTCATCAGTACGTCAGACGGTGGAACGCCGCCTTTGTTGAACACCTGCTGAACGTTTCCATCGTCGTAACCCACCAGGGCAACCGAATGGCCATCGCCTCGCCCGTTCGGTTCTTTGAAGAGCGTCGTCACAACCGGTATGCCGGAGCAGAGGTATGACTGCAGAAGGTCTCGGCAGAGGTCGGGGTGATCCTCGACAAGGAACATGTCGGGTGCCAATCCGGATGACCGTATGGCTTCGCAGGTCTGCTGGATGGTGAGGCCTTGATTCGGCACGGGCCTGCCGGAGAGGTAGTACCGTGTTCCTGCCTCGGTGATTTCCCGAGGTGAAGGAACCCTAAGGTCATCATCGAAGGCGGACTTCTGGAGCGCGGCCCAGATGGCCGCAGTCGCACAGGCGCTATGTGTGCGATCTTGCTGCTGGAACGCAATCGCGTCCAGACCCAGCGTGATGCCAGCAAGGTGCGTCTCGTACCGCCTGCAGCACTTGAACAGCCGGCTTGCGTCCTGGGGTGGCGGTGACAGCACGCTCTTGCCCACGAATGCCTTGGGATGCGGCCGGAGCACTACATACCCGCGATAGGAGTTGCGAAGCTGCTTCGACAGAGGTGCATTGTCAGCTTCCGGCAGAGCTTTGGTTTCCCGCAGTACCGCGAGAAGCCGTTCCTCGTTGATGGTTTCCGTGAAGAAGTGGACGCGCCAACAGTAGTTCGGGTACTGACGCAGCGACTTCGCGTAGAAGCCGGCGAAGTCGTCCATATAGTCCTTGTCGATGTAGTGTGTCTCGCAGACGAAGCCTGCGCAACGGAGGTAATCCTTCACGTAGTGCACGAGGTATCTGAGTTGCCTGCTTTCCGCAGGCTTGGTGGGGCCCAGTGGACCCACGAACTCACTGACAAGCCGATAGAGCGATTCCGGCTCGCAGTTGCCGTACGTAAGGGAGTAAGTTGGGACCGAGGGTAGCGCGGGCAAAGCCGGCTAGTTGAGGGTCAGGTTCAGTTCCTCTTCGCGAGAAACATACGTTTTCTCGACCTCGCGTATGCTCGCTTCGTAGGTTTTGAACACCTCTTGAATGGTCTCAGACAGCGTCTTCTGCCTGTCCGACGGGGGGGGCTGCTGCGGTTGTTCGGGGGTCATAAGGCTTCCTTTCGTGACACTGCGCCACAATATAGCGGCTGACTGCCCCTTGTCAAGGCCGGTAGAACCGTGAGTCAAGCCGCGGCCGTGGGTGCCCGCCAACCTCCGCGGGAGGCAATCCAAGTCTCCATCACAGTTTCGCTGATATGACCCGGCACGCTCGGGCTCGCGGGCGGCCAATGTGCAGCGCTTTGAGTTCGGCGTCAGGCGCGGCTGGGCCGCGGCCCTAGTTTTCCTTCAGCCCAAACACCTGCTCACAAGTCGCAGCCAGCACTTACGGCCGCAGGCCGTAGCAGCAGAGAGTGCCCCAGTGCTCAAGTGGTCCAGTGGTCTAGTGCGGCTGATAGACCACGGCTTACGGCTCACGGCTTGCGGGCGGGTCTGGCAGGTCCAGGGAGAAAACCCTACCACATTGCAGATTGCAGACTTCAGATTGGCGGACCCAAACCTTGGCGGCTCTTGGCGGTTCTCACTCCCGAGCGCCGGTCAGTCGCGGTCGAGCGTGATGTTGAAGACGTTGGCCGTGATTGCCCGGAGTACTTCCGGCCTGAGTCCGTACGCGGTCCAGTAGTCGGTCGCTGCAGAGGCGAGTTGGCGCAGGGTTTCGCCCGAATGCTGGCGGCAGAGTTTGTCCACGTGGAGGGCGAAGTTACGGTAGGGGACGAACTGGATGGGCGGGACGCCGTGTTCCATGAGCACTTGTTTGACCTGCGTGAAGCGGAGTTCGGAGCGTTCGGCCGCGGTGCGGTAGTTGTAGGTCTGGCCGGCGGAGTTCCCGTCGGCCCGGCAGGGGATTGAACCCTGCCGGACCGCGTTGCCGTAGCGCCGCGTGGCGCGGGCAACCGCAACCTGTCGCCTGGTGTCGTTGTTCATCATGAAAGCTCCTCAGGGATAGAGGGACCAAGGGATCGAGGGATCGAGTGCGAACTGCAAGGGATGGAGGGATCAAGGGATCGAGGGA
>CAIVTL010000691.1 GCA_903908785.1 Caldifarciminota bacterium
AGATTGAGTCTCGACCCGAACCCGAGTATTGCGTCGCCGATGGTAACACTTGACGACGGTCTTCAGGACCTCGATGGCCTCAGGACAGGTTCCTGGCAGACGCCGGAGACGCCGCCCGCCTCGGGCCATTTTGACTCTTGAGATTTGCCTTCTGCCTTTTGACTTGCGCATCCTCCGCGCCCTGTGCGCTCCGCAGTTCAATGTCGGATTCGGGGCGCCCCGGATTCCTTGACTCACCGCTCACCAACTGTATTCTTAGCCCGCAGCTAAGTGCGGGTAGCGCAGAGTTTGGGCAGACTGTCCACCGCCGGCCCCGAGGCAAGCGGTGGCGCGTACTACCAAACCGACAGGCAGGCCATGTCTGCCTCCCGATAACTCGCACAATACTCACAATAGACCAATGTATGCCGGAGCCTTTCCGGCAGGCAAACGGGAACCGCCCTAAGGCCCGCAGGCGCTTGCGCGTGCGTGGCGGGATCCGCGAAAGGAAGACGGAGATGAACAAATCCAGGTTGCTGGCATTGCTGGCAATCACGGTGGCGGCCGGGCTGCTGGTCTCGGGCTGCAAGAGCCCGATGGGCCTCGACCCGAACACCAATATCGCCTGGCATTGGGTGCCCCAGCCCGAAGTATTCACGCTCTGGGCCGGGCAGAACCAGAACGCCGGGAACGTGACCGTGTGGAACACGCCGGAAACGCTCTACATCAAGTACAACATGACCGGGAACTGGTGGCTTGAAGAAACCCACGCCCATGTGGCCCTCTCGCTCGCCGGCATCCCGCAGAAGAATGGCAACCCGCCCCCGGGCCAGTTCGAGTTCTCGAACACTTGGAGCCCGCGCGTGCAGACCTGCACGTACGCGATTCCGGTCCGGACCGGCTGGAACGTCGGCGTCACCCTCTACATCGCGACCCACGCGGTGGCGGTTCAGCTTGACGGCGGCGGCAAGGTAATCCAGCGCCAGACCGGCTGGGCCGGGCCGCACGACTTCCCGGGCAAGAACTGGGCCAAGTACATCAAGTACACGTTCAAGAAAGCCTACAAAGACGTGACCCTGCCGACCGGCGCGATTACGATGGTCGGCGGCTACCCGGGCACCAATAGCTACTGGGACATCACGCTGTCGGGCGTGCCATCTGGGTACGATGTGTGGAACGGCACGTGGAGAGGCTGGTGCGGAGAGCATGACGTCTACATGACCCCGGGCGTACCGTACTCGGTCGTGCTGTGGTCGACGGCCAACCCGAACCTGCCCGACCGCTGCAAGAATGCCGGCTGGGACAACGTCAACTACCTGCTCAACCACAAGGTACCGGGCGCGACTACGGACCAGGTGGAAACGGCCGCCTGGTGGCTGCTAGGCAGCTATTCCTACCCGACCGACCCGGTGGCGCAGCAGATGGCCGATGACGCTGCCGCCAACGGCGACGGCTGGTATCCGGGTAGTGGCGACTGGATTGCGGTCATCACGGAGACCGCCCAGAACGTCCAGCTCTGCTTCATCGAAGTCGACCCATGATTGGTTAGTCGACAAACCGGCAGACGGTTACCGGGCGGGCGGCGGAGGAACCTCCGCCGCTTTTCATGCCGCCAGAATCTCTGGCGCATAGTGAGTACCTCTGTTTCCGTCAAGGCTGGACGGGGTTTGGGATTCACCATTTGGCGAATGCTGCCAACTCGGGCCGGGATGCCAAGGCGGCCGTGCGTCCGAGGTCAGCAATTCTTCATTATGGAGCCTGTCGGAAAACTGGCCCGCATCGTATGGCTCACTGCCGGCGTCTATCCATGTAGATACCGTCCCTACCGACATTGTCAAAGTAGTTCCAGTTTGGCGTTCACGCCCGGCAGGAGATGGTTGACAGATATGGTAAGTGCGCCTAGGATGTGGGCATGAAGAAGCTGGCGATGGCTTTGGTTTTGCTGGTCGCGACCGGGGCGGCGGCGGATTTACTGGTCCGGGTTGACTTTACGGTCGGGCTTGATGCTCGGGCAGTCGCGGCCTTGGGTGTAGACGTGCTGCTTGCGCCTGACGGTTGGTGCCTTGCGCGCGGGGACGAGGCCGGCGTAGCGCGCCTGACAGGGCAGTTCCGTTGCACGGTCCTCGACCGGGACCCGGCGGCCAAGCGCTATGTCTTCGTCTTCGTCAGACCCGGGTTCGTCCGGGCGCGGCTGGCCGAATTCGGCACGTGCCTGACCGCGGACGAGGCCGGGGTGCTGCTGCGTACCAGCGAGGAAGGAGTAATAGGGCTGAACCGGCTGCCGGTGGAGTTGTATACCGTATCGATGAGGACCGTGAACCTGGGAGAACTCTCAAATCCCAAATCACAAATCACAAACCGAGCCGAAGCGACCCGAGGAGAAATCGCAAACCTGAAATCCAAAATCCCCCATGGGCAGACGGTGTCGGATAGTCTCGTCTGGACGCTGGTGAATCGGGTGAGCCAGGATTCGCTCGCGGCGCGGCTGCGGCGGATGGTGGCGTTTCGGACCCGCTATGCCACAACCGAGTCGTGCCGCAGCGCCTGCGACTGGATGCGCCAGCAGTTCATCACGTACGGCTGCGACAGTACCTGCCTTGATACGTTTGCCAGCAACTACGCGCCGAACGTAGTGGGAATCCGAACCGGCAAGGTTAATCCCCGGCATGTCTTCGTCGTCACCGGTCACATTGACAACACTTCCGAGTCGCCGGAGACGTTCGCGCCGGGATCGGATGATAACGCGTCGGGCAGCGGGCTCGTCATCGAGGCCGCGCGGGTGTTTGCGGACGTTGACTTCGACAATACCGTCTGGTTTGTCGGGTTCTCGGCTGAGGAGCAGGGGTTGGTTGGCTCCGACAGCTTTGTCTACGCGTGTCGGCAGCGGGGCGATTCGATTATCGCCGCTTTTCATTCGGACATGATTTCCTACGGCCGCGACGACTCGCTGGTGGTGGTCCACACGACCGCCCTGCCCCAGACCGAATCGCTGGCCCGGTTCTTCCTCGCGCAGGCGGATACGTTCTCCAGCCTGCAGGCAAAGGACACGGTCGTCAATGAGGCCCGTTCCGACCACTATTCGTTCTGGAAGTACGGCTACCTGGCAATCCGCGGCCGGTTCCACGATGAGACGCCAATGTACCACACGACCGGCGACACCATCGGACCGTTCCACTACGCCAACTGCGGGACGAACAACCTGCCGCTCTACACGGAGATGACAAAGGCCGCGGTGGCCACGGTCGCGAAGTGGGCCGGCGCGAACCCGCGGGTCGGGGTCGCGGAGGGGAAGTCGACAGTTCGCAGCTTCCAGCTTACGGCCTGTCCGACCGTGTTCAGGAATTCGGTACGCATCCGGCTTGACCCCGCGAACCCTCGAACCCGTGAACCGGTTGCCGTATCCGTCTACGACGCGTCTGGTCGCCTCGTCCGGGTCCTGTCTTTGCCCCAATCCCCGACCCCTGGCCCCTATTCCCTGACCTGGGACGGGTCGACCGACGCGGGCCGGCGCGCGGGCCCGGGCGTCTACCTGTTTCGGCTGACCGGCAACGACGGTGCGGCAACCGCCCGGGCGATGCTGACCGAGTAACTCTTCCCTGTGCGTCCACTGCCCGTGGGGGGCGACCCGCGCGGGCTGGACAAGGCCGGGCCCGGGGCTTATCATCTGGGCGGCATGAATCAGGACGCAGGCCGGCGACCGACCGGCTGGGGCGACCCCCCGGTCAAGGCCCCGACCATTGACGACGTTCGCAAGGCTGCCGAGCGGCTCAAGGGTATCGCCAGCCGCACGCCGCTGGTGCCGTTCGGATCACCGAGCGGTGGAATATACGTGAAATCCGAGGTCGGACAGCCGACCGGTTCGTTCAAGCTTCGCGGCGTATACAACTGGGCGGCGGGCCTGTCGCGGGATGAGGTCGGGCGCGGGTTCTCCACTTTCAGCGCGGGCAATACCGCACTGGCGCTCGCGCACGCCGCCAGAACCTTTGGTACGACCTGCCGCAGCATCCTGCCCGACTACGCCCCGGAAATCAAGGTACGGGCGCTGCGCGACGGCGGAGTTGAAACCCTGCTGGTCTCCTTCGAAGAGTTGGCCGACTACATCTTCCGCGCCGGGTGGCGGGACGAGCCTTATGCCTTCCTCCATCCGTGGACCGAGCCGGCGATGCTTGCCGGCCACGCGACCATCGGCCTCGAAATCATTGAGGACCGGCCCGACGTCGAAACCGTGTACGTGCCGGTCGGGGGCGGGGCGCTGGCCTGCGGGGTCGGCTGCGCGGTCAAGGCGTTTAACCCCGGGACGAGGATTGTCGGAGTCCAGACCGAATCGTACCCTTCGCTCGCGCAGAGTTTCCGTCAAGGCCGGCCGGTCTGGGTGGAGTCGAAGCCGACCATCTGCGACGGCGTGGCGGTCCCGTTCACCACCGACCAGCTCTACCCCCTGCTCCGGGAGACCGTGGACGGCGTCGCGGTCGTGTCTGAGGCGCAGGTGCGCGCGGCGGTTCGCGTCCTGGCGACGGATAGCCGGGTGGAGTCAGAAGGCGCGGGCGCGCTGGCCGTCGCGGCGGCCATGGATACGCCGCGGGAGGAACGCGGGCTCTCCGTCTGCCTGGTGACGGGCGGCAATATTACGCGGCAGCAGCTCGACGAAATTCTGGCCGGCCAGTCAGCGTGACCCCAATACATCTTGACAAATGAGCCCCGACGAATAGCATAAGTGCGTGCAGGAGAACCCTCTGCGCCCGTTCGTCAGGCTTTTGCGGCCAAATCAGTGCTGAGTTCTACCCGTGATTCAATTCCAGCGCCGTTTCTTCCCGGTTCTAGCCGGGTTCATGGAGCTGTTCAGGTAAGGCCGAACTGTGTCGACCCAAAAAGGAGTTTCTAGATGACCAAGCTTCACTGGAGCTACAAGGACGTATTCCGCGCCCTGCGTCTCGGCTTCTCGGCCAAGAAAGTATGGATGATGTCCCTCGGCCTGCTCTTCGGGTTCGGCGGCTACGCGATACTCACCTACCTCGCGTACACCGTCGCCGGCACCGACGTCCTGACCGTCTGGCAGACATTCCGCCTGGTGCCGTTCCCGTCGCCGCTGGACTATGCGTTCCCGTGGTACTCGTGGGTTATCTACGGTGCGGCGGTCGCGTATTTCCTGGCCGTCCTGCTGATAACCGGCACGGCGGTGTCCAAGGTCGCGTACGAGCAACTGCGGGGCGACGAGTTCTACGAGTCCAAGGAGGCGTTCCGATTTGCCTTCAAGAACAGCTCGGCGGTGCTCGCCAGCCCGCTCTTGATACTTGCCTTCGTGGCGCTGATTGTGGTCGGCGGGCTGGTTCTCAGCCTGCTGGGTGCGATACCGCTGGCCGGCGAAATCATCGTCGGCCTGCTGGGGATCGTCGGGTTCATCGCGTCTCTCTTCGTCGTCTACCTGCTGGTGGTCTTCGCCTTCTCGCTGCTCCTCGGCCCCAGCGTAGTCGGTGCCACCCGCTCGGACACGTTCGACACGCTCTTCGAAGTCTTCTCCTGCGTGAACGAACAGCCCGCGCGGCTCCTGTGGTACACTGCGATGGTGGCGTTCCTCGCCAAGGTCGGGTCGTTCCTGCTTGGGTTGGCCGCCAGCGCGGCCGGCAGAATCGGCTACGCGATTACCGGCACGTTCATGGGAGAGAAGCTGGCCGACACGATGGGCAATGCGGCGTTCTACTTCAAGCTCTCGGCGCCGGACTGGATTCCCCAGTTCTTCCACCAGGCGTTCCTCGCGGAGATGAATGCCTACGGACTGCCGCAGGTCTATCTGCCGGGTGACTACGTGGCGCTCGGATGGAGCTCGGACATTGCCGCCCTGCTGCTCGGGGTCGTCTTTTACGCAGTAGCGCTGATGGTGGTCGGGTACGGCCTGTCGGTCTGGTTCACGGGCATGACTCTCAACTTCTCGGTGCTCGCGTACAAGAAAGACGAAAAGAACGTGCTGGAACTGCCGGAAGATGACGAAGAGTTAATCGAGCCGGTACCCAACGAAGAGCTGAAAGACCTGAAACCCAAGCCGGCTTCCGAAGACCCGGAGAAGAAGGCGTAGCTCGCGCTAAGTCGTTACCGGCTAATAAGTTAGCCGACTCATCCCGCGCTATAATTACGGGCGCGGTGCAGGGGTTGGGGTTCCGGCCCCACGTTTATCGGCTCGCGCAGGCGCTGGGCGTAACCGGATACGTCGCCAACACGGTCGAGGGGTTGGTCATCCTCGCCCAGGGCCGCAACGCCCGCCGGTTCCTGGCTCAACTCGGGAAGAACCCGCCACCGCTGGCGGCGATCCACTCCTTCGGCGTGACCCGCGCCCGCACGCGGCGATACGACTCCTTCACCATCAAACCCGCTCGCAACTCGCAACTCGTTACTCGGCACTCGCCGATCCACGTCCTTCCCGACCTCGCCACCTGTCCGGACTGCCGCCGGGAACTACACGACCCGCGCGACCGGCGCTATAGCTACCCGTTCATCAACTGTACCCAGTGCGGCCCGCGCTACACCATCATCGATACGCTCCCGTACGACCGGCCGCGCACGACCATGGGCCGATTCCAGATGTGCGACCAATGCCGGCGCGAATACACAGACCCCGCAGACCGGCGCTACCACGCCCAACCCATCGCCTGCCCCGACTGCGGCCCTCGGCTCGCAGTCTTCGCGACCCGCAACTCGCAACTCGTAACCCGCGACTCTCCGGTACAGGCTGCGGCGCGGGCGCTACTCGCTGGTCGAATCGTCGCCATCAAAAGCCTGGGCGGGTTCCAGCTTGCGTGCGACGCCACGAACGCCCGCGCCGTGGCGCGGCTCCGCTTGCGCAAATGCCGCCCGGCCAAGCCTTTCGCGCTGATGTGCGAAAACCCGGCGGCGGTTGGCCGCTTCTGCCGTGTCCGCCCCGAAGCCGCAAAGGTACTGCTCTCCCCTGCCGCCCCGATTGTCCTGCTGCCAAAATCTGCGGCCCCCGGCATCGACGTGGCGGCTTCGGTCGCGCCGGGCAATGGCCTCTTCGGCGTCATGCTCTGCTACACCCCGCTGCACGACGTCCTCTTCCGACGCCTCCGAGCCCTGACCGGCAGGCCGGCCGTGCTGGTGATGACCAGCGCCAACCGCCAGGATGACCCGATTGCCGCCGGCGACGAGGAGTTGGCCGAGGCGCTGGGCCAAGTGCCCGACCTGGTCCTTACCCACGACCGGCCAATTGCCAACCGCTGCGACGACTCCGTCGTCTTCGTCGACGACAGCAGGTCGAGTACTGCGCGCTTGTCCCTTCGTACCACGGGCGGCTCTGCGCCAGCCGTCGTGCCGCCGGGGTTGGGTGTCGTCCGTCGCGCCCGCGGCTATGCACCCCAGCCGATTGCTCTCTCTGGAATGTTTCACGTGAAACATCCCGTCTTGGCGGTCGGCGCCGAGTTCAAGAACGCCTTTGCCTTGGCGAACGGAAACCGGGTGTTCTTGAGTCCGCACATCGGCACGGTCTCAACCGCCCAGGGCGAGAGGTTCTGGCTCGATACGCTGGCGCGGTACGTGAAGTGGACCGGCATAAGACCCGAGGTTATTGCCTGCGACCTGCACCCGGACTATGCGTCAACCCGGCTCGCGGAGCGCCTGAGCTATGAACTGCATAAGCCGCTGGTCCGGGTCCAGCACCACTATGCCCACGTTCTCTCGGTCGTGGCCGAACACGGCTTGGCCGGACCGGTGCTGGGACTCGCCTTTGACGGAACCGGCTACGGGACCGATGGCGCCGTCTGGGGTTGCGAGTTCCTTTTGGTGCAGGACGACCTTAACTGGATGCGCGTCGGTCACTTAGGCTATATGCGTCTAGCCGGGGCCAGCGACGAGGTGGCCAACCCGGCGCGAGTGGCGCGGGAGTACTTCCGGCAAGCAAATGGATTCAGGGGTGCTGGGGTTCCGGGGTTCCGGGGTTCCGGCTCGAACCCTCGAACCCCTGCAAGCGTGAACCCTGCCTGTCTGCGTACCTCTTCGCTCGGCCGGCTGTTCGACGCGGTGGCGGCGATTACCGGGGTCTGCCGGACCGCGTCGTTCGACGGCCAGGCACCGGTCGCCTTGGAAGCCCTCGCCGACCCCTGGGAACGCGGCCACTGGTTCGTTCCGGACCTGCTGGACCTGTCGGTCTCCCCTGCCCTGGTTCGACCCGAACCGCTGCTGATGGATGTTTCACGTGAAACATCAGCGGGCGTCAGCGCCGCCGTCGTTTCGGCCAAGTTCCACAACACCATTGCTTTAGCGGCCGTCCGTCTTGCCGACGAGCTCTGCCGGCGGCACGGTATTGGAACCGTGTGTCTCTCCGGCGGCTCGTTCCAGAACGCCCGGCTTCGTAGCCGCATGATCGACGAACTCCGCCGTCTTGGCCGCCGGGTCGGCTGGAATCACGCGGTGCCGCTCAACGACGGCGGCATCGCGCTGGGCCAAGTCGCAGCGGCCGCCCGCGAGGAGCGGGAAATCACAAACCCCAAATCACAAACAAGTACCAAATGCGGACAAACGCCAAACCCTGGTTCCGAACCCGCAACTCGTAACTCGTAACCCTCCTCACGCCTCTCGCTTCACTATTCTCATCGCTGTCTCAATGCCAAGCTTGACATCCGGTCTTGCTGGTTTTAATATGCCTACCGATAACTAGCGACTCTTACAATCCGGTTCGTTGAACAGATTTTACGCCGCGGGCGTATTGCTTTTTGTCCCAAAACCCCCGCCGCGCGACATTGTGGGCAACTCTGTGGATAACATGCTGGATATGTGGGTTTCCCTTCGGCGCGTCGTCGAAGTGTATTTGTGCTAACTTCCGAAAGGGGCTGCAGATGGGTGTGGCTGACAGCGAAGTGCAATTGCGCGTCGGGCAGGAGATACTGCTCGATGCCGTAAAACTGTGGACCGACATACTCGACTTTGTGCGGCCGCGCATAAGCCGAGAGGGTTTCGAAACGTGGCTTGCGCCGACAAAGGGGCGCGCGATAAGAAACGGGACGCTGGAGGTGGACGTCCCCAACTCGTTCTTCGCCGACTGGATCAGCCAGCGCTATTCGGCCGAGGTCCGGGCCGCGCTGGCGGGCGTTTCCGGCCAGGAGTTGACCGTGTCCTTCCGGCCGCGCGACGCGGCCGATTCCGGTGTCCTGATACGGCGTACGCCGGTGCGCCGGCCCAGCATGAAACCGAATGGATACCGGCTGCAGGCCCACCTGACCTTCGAGAATTTCGTGGTCGGCGAATCCAACCGGTTCGCGGCCGCCGCCGCGCGCAGCGTAGCGGAACGGCCCGGGGCCAACTATAACCCGCTTTTCATCTACGGCGGCGTCGGTTTGGGCAAAACCCACCTGGTACAGGCAATCGGCAACCACGCGCTGGCGCTAAAGCCCGGGCTCAAGGTCTACTACACCGCCGCCGACGACCTGTTTGTCGAGCTCATCCAAGCCATCGAAAAGAACACCCGGCTGGAGTTCAAGAACAAGTACCGGGGTTTGGACCTGCTGCTGCTTGACGACGTCCATTACCTCATCGGCAAGGAACGCCTACAGGAAGAGGTCTTCTACATCTTCAACTCGCTCCATGACGCCGGCAGCCAGGTGGTGTTCACCAGCGACCGGCCGCCACAAGACATACCCACGCTGGAAAGCCGCCTGGCTTCCCGGCTCGGCTCCGGCCTGGTCGTCGACGTACAGGCCCCGGAACTCGAAACCCGCATAGCCATCCTTAGACAGAAAGCGGTCATGGACCGCGCGGATCTGCCCGATGACGTCGCGTACTTCGTCGCCGCGCGCGTCCGGACGAGCGTCCGGGCGCTGGAAGGCAGTTGGATAAGACTCCTCGCGCTCGCCTCGCTCGACAGCCGGCCAATTACAATTCAACTGGCCCAAGAAGCGCTCAAAGACCTGGTCAAAGAAGACGAACCGGTTGACCACAACCGAATTATCAAAGCCTGCGCCGACCACTTCGGCGTTT
The DNA here is from genome assembly GCA_903908785.1 of Caldifarciminota bacterium. Classification (GTDB taxonomy): domain Bacteria; phylum Hydrothermota; class Tepidihabitantia; order Tepidihabitantales; family Tepidihabitantaceae; genus UBA2258. The sequence continues at coordinate 9,955 of CAIVTL010000691.1, forward strand.
CCCTGAGCGAAATCACCACCGGCGGCCGGACCAAACAACTCGCGCTGGCAAGACAGGTTGCCATGTACATACTCAGAACAACACTCAGCCTGTCCCTGAAGGAAATCGGCTCCCTGTTCGACGACAAAGACCACACGACAGTCATGCACGCGATTAAGAAGGTGGACGAACTCAAGATAAAGGACCCGGGCTTTGCCGCGAGACTGGAGAAACTGTCCAAGGGGATAAACCGAGGAGAACCGCGTTGAGTTTCTTGTGGGTAATGACGTCCAGTATCACTGTCCACAACTAGCCAACGGCGCGCACCCGCCGAAGATAGGGTGGAAGCGCTTGTACATTAAGTCCTTTCGCCTTCTCCACACTAATCCACAACCCAACAACAACAGCAACCAGTTTCTTTAAGGTTCTGTTGGATCATAGAGAACGAAACAACCCGCGTTTCACGTCACACTGTCTATCTATGAACACATACTACTTATAATGGTATATGCGCATTGTGGCGTCTGGCTGGTATCCTTGGATTATTACCCTTCCTTCTTGGTCTCGGTCCGTAACGGCTACTCTCTCTGCGCAGCAGCCGGTTCTTTCCTGGGTCTCCGTGCTGGTTACCGCAGTTGCTGGGAAATTGGCACCGAGCGCTGCGGTGTCCGTCCCGGTCCTTGCTGCTTTTCGGCTGAGCAGCGAGCTGCGCGTCGTCCGTAGACATGATTTCCGGGTTCGGTGTCAGCGCCAGAACACGTCGGCATCGCTGCCCCGCATAAACGCGCCCGGTGGGATCATGGCTGCGGCCGGAGGTGCATCCCGACGACAATCGTTGGTTGACACTTCTTTTGGCAAGATTATCATTACCGCTGTGCCGACACGCGGCCCGATAAACTACAAAAAGGGCATTGACCACGCAATCATTGAACCGCGCGAGAACGCAGCACAAGGTTTTGCCGTCGGGCGAATCAACCGGCACGTCGTTGGCTTTCGACAAGGTAACGGGGGAGAGGGGACGGTTGAGAAACCCCCTTCATGTCGGAACGAAGCGAAGGGTCTTCTAACTCTCGCAGTGTCATCATCGCGAAGATTCTTCGCAGCGCTCAGAATGACAAGAGGCGGTTTCTTCAACAGCCCCACAGAGCCATGTTCTGCCGGTGAGCAACTTCTGGGCGGTCAAAGAATGAACCGCAGGGAACAGGCGACCGGAGAACTACGTATCGCTTTGTCCTGTCGGCGGGGACTTCCGGCGTGACTACGCTGCGTTTCGCCGCCGCTTTGTTCGACCTTGACGGGACGCTGATTGACTCCGCGCAAGACCTGGTTGCCTCGGTGCAGCAGGCGCTGAAACACGTCGTGCCCGACCGCGAACCGCCGGAGGGAGAAGACATCTTGGTGCAGGTAGGCAAACCGCTAGAGGTCATCCTGCGCGAGCTGGGCTACCCGACCGACGAGGCGACCGCGGCCCGGTTCGTAGACACGTATCGCGCCCACTACGCCGGGCATTTCAACGAGCACACGAGGCTGTACGCGGGCGTAGAAGCGATGCTCGAGTACTTGAGGTCAGCGGGCGTGAAACTGGCGTTGGTGACAACCAAGCACCAGGCGCAGGCAGACTTTACGGTTGAGGCTTTTGGGCTGGCTCACTGGTTCGACTATGTGCACGGCTGGCAGGAGGGCCGTCAGCATAAGCCGCATCCGGAGCCGGTGCGGACCGCGCTTCAGCGCCTCGGCGTGCAACCCGGCGACGCAATCATGGTCGGCGATTCCGAGCAGGATATTGAGTCCGCAAAGGCGGCCGGGGTTGCCACCTGCGCCGTGACGTATGGATTCAGGCCGGCGTGGTTTCTGCGGTCTCTTCGCCCCGACTTTCTGGTCTCAAGAGCCACAGACATAGTCCCGATTGTTGTCGCGGACGTCGGCGGATAGTTACGGGGCACGAGTTGCGAGTTGCGGGTTACGAGTTACGAGTTGGTCGCCGCGGCTTGACTCTGTGCGGGTAGAGCATAGAATCCAGACTGATGACGGTTACTCGGGTCGCGGACCGTTTGACGCGCGCGCCTTTGCACGTCCGCCTTATTGCGGCTGGCCGGGCTCACCCAGATGAGTGACGAAAACCGGACCCCGCCTTTTCCTTTCATCACCGACATCATATTCCAGCGGGGTGACGTGGTTTTCGCCACCGACAAACGCGGGCGCCTTGTTCATTGGAACAGCGAGTCCGAGCAGCTCTTCGGCTATGCCGCCGGCGAGGTCCTCGGCAATCCGTTTGACGTCATCTGCCTGGCAGCGCCCGGAGGGTCCGAGATAAATCTGAGCACGATACTGGCGGGCCGCGACTTCGCCGGGGGCGTGCGTTGCATCAGCAAGCCCGGCAGGGAGCTGGCATTGTACGTGTACGCGACCGCCGGCCGGGTTCAGTCGGGTGATGTGGCCGGGGTCGTGTTTGTGGCGCGGGACGTAAGCGATTTCTGGCGCGCCGAGGCGGCGGTTCTCGCGTCAGAGGACCGCTACCGGCTGCTCTTCGAGCAATCCTCCGACGCGGTCGTGCTGACCAATCTGCAAGGGCGCATACTCGAGGCCAATCCGTCAACCGCGACCCTGACCGGATTCACCCGCGCCGAGCTTGTCCGGATGACGCTCCACGACCTCATCCCGCCGGGCAAGGCCAGCGGCGCCGAAACGGCCGTTGCCCGGCTACGCGAGGCCGGCCCCAGCTCCGGGCGGGTTGACCTCCGGCGCCGTGACGGCCAGGTTCGGACGGTGGAATTGACGGCTTCGCTGGTCAGCATCGCCGACGCGCAACGGGTGCTTATCCTCGGCCGGGACGCCACCGACCGCGTGCGGGCCGAACAGGCGACGCGCGAGTCGGAACGAAAGTACCGCACGGTGTTCGACTCAGCCAACGACGCGGTCTTCATCGAGACCGTTGACGGCTCGATTCTCGAAGTCAATGACAATGCCTGCCGGTTGTTTGGTTACACCCGGGAGGAACTCCTCAAGATGAAAGTGTCGGACCTGGTCCCGGTCGAGGCGCGCGCCTGGCTGCCGCGGGTGACCGATGCGATTCTGCGGGACCGGACTTTCCGGGCTGAAGCCGTGAACGTACAGAAGAGCGGACGCCAGATACCGGTGGAAATCAGCGCCTCCACGCTGGAACTGGATGACGCAACCCGGGTGCTGGCAATCGTGCGGGACATTTCGGAGCGAAAGCGGACCGAGGCCGCCCTGGCGGAGAGCGAAAATCGGTACCGGACTCTGTTTAGCGACTCGCTGATGGGCATATACCGTACGACTCCGGACGGCCAAATCCAAATGGCCAACCCGGCGCTGGTCCGGATGCTCGGTTATGAATCGTTCGCCCAGCTTGCCGAGCGCAACCTCGAGAAGGACGGTTCCGGTCCGGAGTACCAGCGCGACGAGTTCAAGCGGCGGATCGAGCGGGACGGCCGGATTGTCGGCCTGGAAGTGAATTGGCAGACGCGCGACGGCCGCACGCTGTTTGTCCGGGAAAGCGCAAACGCGGTGCGCGCCAAGGACGGGGCGGTCCTCTACTACGAAGGCACGGTCGAGGACATCTCTGACCGGAAGGCGGTCGAGCAGGCGCTGCGCGAGAACGAAGCGAACTTCCGCGCGATGGCCGAAAACTCCGCCGACGGGGTTGCCGTTGCCGACGAGAGCGGCCGGTATGTCTTCGTCAATTCGCGCGTCGCCGAGATCTTCGGTTATCCCGTCGCGCGCCTGTTGGAGATGTCGTTCGGCGACCTGCTGCGGCCGGGTGACGCCCGCGAGCTCAACGAACGCTACGCGCGTCGGATGCGAGGCGAGACCGTCCCAGCGCAATACGAGTTGACGGCGGTGCGCGCGGACGGACAGTCCGTGCCGGTGGAGGTCTCGGTCACGCGGACCACCTGGCACGGCCGCCCGGCATCGTTCACCAACCTGCGTGACATCGGCCAGCGCCGCGCGGCCGAGCAGCGGCTGCAGGAGTCGGAAGAGCAGTTCCGCCGCCTGGTCGAGATGTCGCCGGACGGAATCGCGGTACACCAGGACGGCAGAATCGTGCTCGTCAACGCGGCCGGCGCCCGGCTACTCGGGTACGAGCTCCCCGAACAGCTAGTCGGCAAACCGGTGTTGGATATCGTGCACCCCGAGGACCGGTCCGACGTTGTCGCCCGAATCGAGCAGGTGCTGCAACGCGGCAAGCCGGGCGACCTGGTCGAGGAACGGTTCCGGCGCCAGGACGGGTCCTATGTGCCGGTCGAAGTAGTCAACGCGCCCGGCGACTGGAAGGGTAAGCCGGCGGTGCAAGTCGTGGTGCGCGACATCTCCGCACGCCGGGAACTGGCCCATGCAGCCGAGGCGGCAGAAGCGCAGATGCAGGCGGTGCTCGCCAACTCACCGGACGGCATCGCCGCCGAGTGCGACGGCGTGATTGCCTACGCTAACCAGCGGTTTGCCGAACTGTACGGGTACGACAGCCCGGCGCAGATTACCGGCCTGCCGGTCACCGACTTCCTCGCGCCCGAGGACCACGACCGCGTCGCCGAGTACACGAAGGCGAGAGTACGAGGCGACCCGGCGCCGACGCGGTACCGGTTCAAGGGACTCCGGCGCGACAGCACGTTCGTTGAGGTAGAAATCACGGTCAGTACATACATATTGTTCGGCAGGCAGTATCTCCTCGGGTTCCTGCGCGAAGCCGCAGCGCGTCCGCGGCGCTAGCAACTCGCAACTCGCAACTCGCAACTCGTAACTCGTAACCCGTAACCCGTAACTTACTCCGGTGGCGCGCTCATTGACAAACGGGGCGGCCGTCCCTAAGCTGAATTCATGCCGGTTCCGGTAGAAGACGCAGGCGGCGGCCAGCACGCGGGCGGTTACCGCGAACACCTGAGCCGCGCCGCCCGGGTGAACTTCTACCTGAGGATTCTCTTCTCGCTGTTTGCCCTGATTCATGCGGGCTTCGGTCCGGGACTCTTGCTCCGGTTTCCCGCCTCCGGCGGCGACAGCCTCGTCGCTATCGAACCGCTGGCGCAGTTCTATGCGTTTCGGCCGGTGATATACGCCCTGTTATTCATCGCCTTAGTGTGCGTGCTGGCGGCGCTGTGCAGTCGTGCGATAATCCTGTTCGAGGCCGAATTCGCCGAGGACGCGAGCGCGTCCGACTCCGCCGCGGAGCGCAGCCGCTATCTGCGCCTGCTTCAACCCAGCCCGACTCCTTTCGTGCTGTCGGGCAACATCACGGTTGACCTGACGATATTCAGCGCGGCGCTGCTGGCCTACTCGTTCTGGGTTGTGGTCATGGCGGAGACCGCGCCACCTGCCTTGACCGGATACCAGGCGGTTGGAATCGTGCTCGGGTCTTACGGCCTGTTTGCGGCGCTCATCATCGTGGGGCTGGTGTGGCGCAGCGCCGCGCGCCGGCTCCGCCGGTTGTGTCGCAGTTCCAATCCGGTGTCCGACGCCCGACCCCCGGCCCCCGCCCCCTGACCCCCGTCCCCGCCCCTACCTGAGCCGGTACAACCGGAACCGCCACGGGTTCCGCGTCTCGACGACCAGCACACGACCCGGGAAGCGTGCCAGCAGGTTCTCGAACAGCATTGCCACCACCACATTTTCCTGGCCGGGTTTCTCAATCCAGGCCGCGTACAGCGGCCGGTTGCCGGCAATCGCCGAATCGAGCCGGACCGGGACGTTGAATTCCGAGATGTGCCGGTACTCGCGCCAGCCCCACGCGTAGCTAATCAACTCCGACGCGTCCTTCTCGCACAGCAGCAGGGCGGAGGCGGGCACGTTGTCCTGGAGCAGTCGTTGGTACCCTACCTGCACTTGGAGATAGCGGTCGTGGCGCGACTGGATGACAACACTCAGCAGTGCCATCGCCGCAAGCGCCGCGTACTTCAGCCACCCGGCACCGCGAAGCCGCCGGGTCAGGCGGTCTGCGGTCGCGACAAAGGCGAGGATGAAGAAAGGAAGCGCAGGCAGCAGGTAGCGGATGCCGATGGTCAGCCGTTCCGGCAGGTTCGGCACGTCGTAGGTGTAAGAAAAGAAACAGTAGAGGAGGAGCAGCGCACCGGCCGGCAGACCGAGCGCGAGACGCAGCCCTTTGCCCGCGGTCAGCGGCGCAACCAGCATCAGCGGGTAGAGCACGAGCAGGCAGGTTCCGTAGTACCCCGCATTGTGGAGGAAGTAGGTGGGGGAGAAGTGGCCGGTTAAGTACATGGGAAACGAGAAAGGCGCGCCGTAGGCATAGGCGTTGTACGCC
>CAIVTL010000692.1 GCA_903908785.1 Caldifarciminota bacterium
CCCGTTTCGTGCATTTCGTGTCTCCGTGGCAGATTCCGCCTCGGGGCATTTTGACTTTTGCCTTTTGACTTCTGACTTGCGCGTCCTGCGCGCCCTGTGGTTCCATCTCGGTCTCCGGGCAACCGGACTAGCGTACGAGTTGCGTACGGTACACACGCGCGCCGGTCTGCCCTTCGACGCGCACGAAGTACGTGCCGGCGCCGAGCGGGAACGCGTCAAACCCGACCTGCTGCCACTCCGCGGCTTGAGCAAGCAGGACCTTGCCGTGGCAGCGGCCGGCCGCGTCGATGAGCGACACGAATGTCGGCCCGCCCGAGGGCATCACCTGCACGCTCACCGTGGGCGGGACTGAGACCGGCGGCACGACGACCGGTACGCCGGGTTCCGGTCGAGTTGGCTCCTGAACCGCAGCGGCCGGCTCAAGCCGCAGCCGCGTCAGCCCCGAGTAGACATCGGCCATGACCGCATCGTTTCCGACCACGGCGACGCCGCCAGCAATTGTGGCCCCGCCGTACCAGCCGGCCACCCATGGGTAGAGCGAGTTCCTGGTGTTGACCGCGACAATCCCCGCCCAGTCGGTCGCGACATAGCAGAGCGTGTCGGTCAAGGCTACGTTCCACGCCGCAGCCGCAAGCGGAACCCGCCAGTAGAAGACCTTGGAAACGGCGTCAAGCATGAACACGCCACCGATGCCGCACGCCGCGACCCTGCTTCCCTTCACGCTGACACCAGTCACCCCTCCCGGCGACACGAACCTGGCCGTAACCACCGGCAGGCGCGGGTCGGCGACGTCCACCAGCCACAGACCCGAGTCGCCGGCCGCGACGGCCAGCAAAGAGCCCTCCAAAGCAATGTCCAGAATCGGCATCGGCAGCGGCAGAACACCGACCCGCCGCGGCAGTTCCGGACTGCCCACCACGACAACCTGCACGCCGGAGTCAACGGTGCCGACAAAGGCCCATGAATCCTGCACGGCGACCGAGATGGCGTTGCCCGGAACGAGGAGCGTTGTGTCCAGCACGAGCTGATGCGGGTCGTCGGTCCGCACGATGCCGACGCCGAGGTCGCCGAGCGCAACCGCGGCGAAGTTCGGGCCCAGACCGACGCCGGACGCGGCCCGGGACAGCGGGCAGAACCCGATGTCCCGCGCCGGGTTCCGGCTCAGGTCAACCGCGTGCAGGCCGTCGGTCATGCCTACCCACGCGATGCTGTCGCTGACCGCCACGTCGATAGTATAGCCGGGCACTCCGCAGCGATTCAGGAAGACCGGGCTGCCCGGCGCCGAAACGTCGTAGCGGAGCACGCCGCCGAGCACGACTCCCACACTCATCAACCCCTGACCGACCGCGACGTTCCGCGCGTAACCGGGAACCGCCGGGATACTCAGGCCCACGGGGCGGGCCGGGTCGGACACGTCCAGGACACGCACGCCATTCCATCCGCACGCCACCGCTGCCAGGCTGCCGGAAATCGCCATCTCCTGCGCGCCGAGCCAGCCAATCCGGGTCGGCTGCGACGGATGCTGCGGACTGGCGATATTGACGACCAGCGCACCCGAGTCCCCGCACATCACATAGACAATGCTGTCCTTGGCAGCAACGTTCTCAGCCGGGCCCGGGGTCGGAAGGCGCAGCGCGACCCCCGGCGATTCGGGCCTGCTCGCGTCAACGCCGACCAGCCCCTCTCCTCCGCACGCGATGTACACGGAACCGCCGGCAATCGTCACTGCGTTCGAACTCTCAGCCGGGATGAAGCTCGAAATCAGCCTCGGCCGCACCGGGTCTGACAGGTCAAGCAAAGTGACGCCGTAATCGGCCGATGCCACCGCACCGAGGTTGCCGGACTTAGCGAAGTCCAGCGCGTATCCGGGCAGGTCAAGGCCACCGACCGGGTGCGGCCGCTCCGGGTCCGTAAGGTCCAGCACGACCAGCCCGGCCTTGCCCGCGGCCGCATAGAGCCGGCCGCCGTCAACCAGCAGGGCCTGGCACTGGCCGGGCAGGGGCGCGGCGAAGATGGACACGGAGTCGCGGATGACCAGCACCGAAGTGCCGCTGCCAAGGTAGGTGATGCTGTCGGAAATCGCCACCGCCTGGGCCGCGCCGCGGTCCCAGCGCGAAACCGCGGTCATGTTGAGCGAGTCAGGCGGCACTGCCGATTCCGGCTGTCCGGGCAGCCCGGCGAGTATCACGACGAGCAGGACAAACATGCTACAGCTTCACCGAAAGCGTCAGCGAGGCGTAGACGCGGCCGGTGCTATTGCCGTAGCGCTCCCACGCCCCGAACCCGGCCAAGCGATACCGCTTCAGAACCGTCGCATCCAGACCGGCCCGGGCGGTCGCGACAAGTCGCTCGGTCTGGGAGTAGAAGGTAGCTATCTCCATGTCAACGTGGTCGGCAATCGAGCCGTAGCCGGCTCCGGCCTTGAACGTCAGCCACGGCAGGACCGGATAGCTCGCGGTCACCGGCATGAACCCCCCGGGCTTGCCTCGGACCAGGTTTCCGGCCGGTGCGGCTTCGAGGTTGAGGCCGAACCCGAACGTCCGCTGAACGCTCAACTGCAGGCCCGCAGTGCCGAGCCAGTCCCAGCCTATCAGGGTCGCGCGCGCGGCCCAGTCGCCGAACGCGCGACCGACCGCAGGCGCGTACACGATACGCCAGTAGCGCGGATCTCTCGCCGATGAGAGCGTGTAGAAGTCGAAGCGCGCCGACCAGGGATACCCAAGCCGGCGATAGACGACGAGGGCGGTGTTGAACCCCTGCCACTGCGTGCGTACGTCAACGCTCTGGAACCCGAACGCGACAGTGGTTCGATAGTAGTGATTGTACTCGACAAAGCCTGCCAGCATTCTCGCCGAGTCGCGAGCGCCGGTTGCCGAGAGTGTAAGCTTGAGCCGATACCGAACCGGTAGAAGAGCAAGTCCCTGCCTGACTGTGGCCGGTTCAGGCATGCCTGCCGGCACGCGCCGGAACGCCGACTCAGCTTCAGGGTATTCGCCCATTCGGAGACGCGTCCAGCCGATGCCCGTCATCGGGCCCGGTTCGGTCGGCAGCAGGTCGAGCGCCGACTCGTAGCTCTCAAGCGCGGCACGGTAGCGTCCGGCCTGATACAGACTGTCTGCCCGACTGATTGCTGCCAGGTACGCGTCCCCGAGGTCGAAGCCGACCGAACTCGCAGCCAACACCGCCAGCAGGACGAACCCGCGCCACCTCATCGCTGCCTCTCCGCAACTATGTGCCGAGACCCCGAAATCCACTCTACCTTCGCAATCCCGATGCCTTCGGCGAACCAGATGCGGCGCTCCTGGCCTTTGCCGACCGATTCGAGCACCAGCGCGTCCGCGCCCGTGGCCAACGGTTCGCGCCTGCCGAACGCATGACGCCAGCCGCCGCTCTGGAACTCGAGCCCGGGCCGCGAGTAGAACGGTACGAACTCAAGACCCTCGAACGTGCGTGCGAGCAGAGTGACGCGGCTGCCGCGAACGCGCCTGACCGACAGCCCCTCTTTCTTTTCAGCCAGGACCACGCGCGTCGTTCCGCAGCGCACGACGGTAGCTGCCCCATCCCCATCGGCCCTACTCGCGTTCCAGCGCTCCTGGCTGACGTGCGCACTGTCTCGCCGCACCGCGAATGCCGCGCCGCCGTCAAACCCGGCAAGCAGCAGCCGCCTCACGCTCTCCGCCGCGACCATCGGCTGCACAGTCTGCCCCTGTTCTGGCACACCTCGGCCGAAGAACTGCTCCCGCCCTTCGCCGAGGACGAGGTAGTCGTGGAACTCAGTGGCCAGCGCGTCGCTGCCCGGAACCGGCCCGGCCTGAAGCTGGTAGTGCAGGTGCGGCTGTCCCGAGTAGCCGGAATTGCCGCACCGGCCGATGACCGTGCCCGGGTTCACCGCTGCACCGACTCTCACCCCCACCGAGCCCTGCTGCAGGTGCGCAAGAATCGAGTACTCAAGAAAGCTGTGCTCGATGATGACGTAGTTGCCCCAGTTCTGGACGCGGTTCAGCTTGCCCGGTGCATTGTCGACAACACCGTTCTCGATTGCCACGACCTTGCCCGCGGCCGGCGCGCACACCAGCAGCCCGAACGCATGGTAGTCGCCCAGCCGGTAACCGGGCGTGACGAAACTCCGGCCCCGCTCGTCCCGCACCATGAAGTCCCAGGCGTGCGCCAGCCGGTCCTTGTGGGTCTCGCCGCCGTTCACGCCCTGGCTCACGTACCACGTCCCGAAGAACGGCAGCCGCGGCCTCGGTCTTTCCCGGCGCAGGTACGCGCGGAAATGGTCTTCCGGCGAACGCAACATCGCCATCGGCACCAGCTCGACGCCCAGCCGCTTTGACCGGCCGAGCAGGAGGGCCGCGAAGAGCGTTACGGTCAGCGGGAGAATCAGGTATGGCTGATGTGTCACCCCGACAACGACGTCCAGCGCGAACGCGAGCAGAGCTGTGAGCCCGATTCCGACCGCCACCTGCCAAAGCATCCTGCGGCTCGGCACGACGAAGAAGACCAGTCCGATGGGAACGATGATGAGATTGATGCTGAGCTCCGGCACCGGCCGGGACAGCGTCAGCAGGGCCGCGACCAGCGCGCCCCCGAGCCCGGCCGCGGCACTGATGCGCGACACGAGCAGCAGACCGGTGAGCACCAGCAACCCCGAAAGCACGCCATAAGAGAAGAACGCCGAGCCGAAAGCCTGGAACGTGCTCGTGACGAATCCGGGCAGATGCGCCGCGAGCGGGTCGACGCGGGCGAAATGGGCGGGCGGATGGCCGGTACCGGCAAAGGCGATTACGAGCCAGGCAAACGCGAGGAACGGCAGCCCGAGCACCGGCAGCGCAAGCTTCGAGAGACGGTGACTCAACCACTCGGTCGCCAGCGCCGAAGCCGCGCCGCCGACAACCGCCAACAGGAAGACCAGTCGTCCATGTGGCAGATAGTGACCAATTGCCAACCCGAGCAGGACCGCATTGTAGCCGGCCAGCCCGAATTCCCAGCGAATCCGGTCGTGCCAGACCCGCAGCGCCGTCAGGTTTGCGGCACTGACCGCGACCAGCCCGACCAGACCGACAAACGGGTCCGCGGCAAACGACGCGGCCAGGAACAGCAGGCCGGCCAGAGGCCGGCCCGAGAACAGTATCTGGGCGTAGGATACGAGCGTGGCACGGACGAACCGGCGGACTGAGGAAAGGATTCCGGGATTCAAGGATTCAAAGGGTCCAGGGCCGGACACTCGAATCGTAGAATCCTTGACTCCTTGACCCCTCTCTCACTACCGGAGCGCATCCGGAACCCGCTCCAGTTCCTGCACGTAGTCCGCGGTCTCGGCACTGCGCAGGGTCTCGACCTTGCCGTCCTGCATCACCATCACGACCGCCGGCCGGAGCCGGATGAACTGCATCCACTGCGTCATGTTATAGGCACCGACGTGCTTGAACACAAGCCGCGTGCCGAGCGGCAACGGCGGCAGCAGCGCCGCCGGGTGTATCAGGTCGATGTTCATGCACAGCGGCCCGTAGACTGCGGTCAGTTCGGAGATGAAGCTCGTCTCCGACGAAGGCGCGACCTCGTGCTTGTACCAGAACGAGGTGAACAGCACGTTGACGCCCGCGTCGATGACTATGCTCGGCTTGCCGTCCGGCATCCGCTTGTTGGCGACGACGGTCGCGATGAGCTGGAACCCGTCGTCGACCAGGACCCGGCCCGGCTCGACGATTAGCAGGGGCCGCTCGTCGGACGGGTAGTCGGCCGCCATCAACGGCGCGGTGATGGCATCGGCGAACTGGTCGATGGTCGGATTGACCTGCCCCCCCGGCAGCCACTGCGTGTGCAGCGTATTCTCCGATGCGTAGCCGCCGCCGAGGTCAAGGTACTTCACCTTCACGCCGAGTTCAGACTCGATGTACTTCGCGAAGCTGACGAGCTTGGTGCTGGCGCGGCGGTAGAGTTCCGCGTCGATGATGAAAGTCCCGATGTGGCAGTGCAGACCCGTGAGCTTGAGCCGCGGTGAGTTCCGGATGCGCTGGACCGCCTGGAACGCCTCGCCCGACTCAAGGTTGAACCCAAACCGCGTCCACGCCGGGTACATCCCGCAGTCCAGGTTGATGCGGATGCCGATTTCCGGTTGCAGCCCGGTACGGCTCGCCACGAGTTCCATCCGCGACAGCTCGTCGAAGCTGTCGGCGTGCACGTGCGCGCCATCCTGGAACGCCCGCTCCAGGTCGGCTTCGTCCTTGTAAGGGCCGTTGAAGACAATCTCCGACCCGGGCCGGTTCAGCCGGCGCGCCAGTTCGTACTCGAACCCGGACACGACCTCGGCCCACGCGCCCAGCTTGTGATACAGCGAGCAGACCGACTTCAGGTAGTTGGTCTTGTACGACCAGGCCACCTGGAAGTTCGGGTAGCGCGTCGAGAACGCGCGGTAGAGTTCCCGATACCGCTCGCGCAGCACCCGTTCCGACCCGACGAACAGCGGCGTCCCGTGCTGCTCGACCAGGTCCGCGACCTGCAGTCC
>CAIVTL010000693.1 GCA_903908785.1 Caldifarciminota bacterium
GGACAATAGTCGCGGAAACGTTGAGTGCCCATAACTATTAGACGACCAGAGCACCGTTACGTTGCGGACTGCGGGGGTTCTCCGACAGACTCCTAGTGCAAGTGTGCTCTAGTGCTCCAGTGGCGAAGCGACGGAATGGTCCGGTTCCTCTTGGCGTCCTTGGCGTCCTTGGCGGTTAGTCTTCGGTCCCGTGCCTGGGATGGGGATTCCCCGGCACGGCGCTTCTTGACTTGGCAGGGCTGTGCTGGCACGATTGACGGGATGTCGCGTGTCGTCGCAATCGTCAACCCGGTCGCAGGTAAGGCCCGGGGCGCGAAGCTCCGCGCCAAGGCTGCCGACGAGCTGAAGCAGCTCTTCTCGGACATCGCCTTCGTCGAGTCGAACGCGCCCGGGCACGCGGCCGCGTTGGCACAAGGCGCAAGGGATGCGGAACTGGTCATAGCCATCGGCGGAGATGGGACCGTGCGCGAAGTCGCCTCCGGGCTCGTCTCTGCCACTGGACCACTTGACCACTTGACCACTAGACCACTTCTTGCCGTTATCCCGGTCGGGTCATGCAACGACCTGCCGAAGACCGTTGGCATTCCCTCGGACGTAATCGAAGCCTGCCGGGTCGCCAAAGTTGGCAGCGCACGTCCAATCGACGTGATTCAGGTTGAGATGTCAGACGAAGCCACGTCGCAGCGGACGTACTTCATCAACGCCGCCGGGTTCGGGTTCGACGCCACGGTCACGGCCGAAGCCCACAAGTCGAAGCACCTGCGCGGACTGCCGCTGTATCTGGTCGCCATAATCCGGGCGCTTTCTGACCTCAAGTGCCCGCTCGTGCGGATTCGGGCGGGCGCGTTTGAAACCGAGCAGCGTGTGCTGATGATTGCTGCGACGAACGGTCGGTACTACGGCGGCGGGATGAAGGTGGCGCCCGAGGCAGAGCCCGACGACGGGCTCATCGAGGTCTGCATCGCCGACAGCATGGGCCGATTGTCGGCCCTGCGGAAACTGCCGCGTTTCGTCGCCGGCACCCACGTCACCTTGAAGGAAGTCCGGATGCTCCGCACGCCTGAGCTGGAGCTCAGTTTCCTTGAGCCGGTTCTGATTGAGCTCGACGGCGACCTGCTCGTGCCTCAGCCCTTCGGCCGCTTCCGGCTTACAGTCCTGCCTCAGGCCATCACCCTCCGTGTCCCATACTCCGCACGCCGCGAGCCGTAGACTGAACACCGCACACTATTTTCCGTTCCTCTGCCCGACATTGACCGTGTGCTGTATCTCGCTATGCTGAGGCGGTATTACGGACGGCGCGGTCGCCGCCGAAGTCCGGTCGGCACGTCTGGACGCAGCAAAGGAGGAACGAACATGATACAGAGAAGAAGTGCTACAGTCGGGATGCTCACGGTGTGCCTGGCGGTCGCCGCGTGCATCGGAGCCGCTTCGGCGGATTGGGTTACGGCCACGGTCGCCGCAGGCACCAACCCTTGCGCGGTGGCGGTGAACCCGGTCACGAACAAGATCTACGTCCCGAACTACATCAGCAACAATGTGACGGTGATAGACGGCGCTACAAATGACACGACCATGGTGTGGACGGGCGTCGGGCCGTATGCCGTGGCCGTGAACCCAGTCACGAACAGGATATACGTTGCGAACTACCTCGGCAACACCGTGACGGTAATTGACGGTGCGAACAACGGTACAACCGGGGTACCTGCAGGCACGAATCCCTGCGCCGTGGCGGTGAACCCGGTTACGAACGAGGTCTACGTCACGAACTGCGGTGACAGCACCGTGACGGTAATTGACGGCGCGACCAACGATACGACCATGGTGGCTGTGGGCTTGGCTCCGGTCGCCTTGGCGGTGAACGGGGTCACTAACAAGGTCTACGTCGCAAACCGGGACGACAACAGCGTGACCGTGATTGACGGCGCGACCAACGGCACAACCACAGTGCCCGCGGGCTCGTCTCCTCGGGCGGTAGCGGTGAACCCGGTTACGAACCGGGTCTACGTAACCAACTTCAGCGGCGGCAATGTGACAGTGATTGACGGCGCGACCAATGACACGTCGCTGGTGGCCACAGGTTCGCAGTCGCATGCCGTAGCGGTGAACCCGGTCACCAACAAGATATACGTCGCGCGCCAGAACGGCGACAGCATCACGATGATTGACGGTGCAACCAACGCCACGACCTCGGTGCCCGCGGGGGACACTCCCATTGCGCTGGCGGTGAACCCGGTTACCAACAAGATGTACGTCGCGAACTACAACGACGCCAACGTGACGGTCATCGACGGTGACAGCTATGAGGCAGTGAACGTGGCGGTCGGGTCGCAGCCGTTGTCGGTCGGGATGAACCCCCGGACCAACCTGATCTACGTCGCCAACAGCGGCACCGGTACGGTCACGGTCATCGATGGCGCGACCAACGCCACGTCGACAATCGGCGTCGGCTCGAACGCGGACGCGCTGGTGGTCAACCCTGTCACCGCCCAGGTATTCGTCCTTACCCCGGCGGTCAACCGCGTGGTCGTTGTCGACGGTGCGACCGGCGACACGGCGAGCGTGCCTATCGGTCCAGGCGAGCAACACTACCTCGCCATCAACCCGGTGACCAACAAGCTCTATGTGGCCAACAACGATACGACCACCGTGACGGTCATCGACGGCGCGACGCTCGCAACGACGACGGTTCCCGGCGGCCTTGCGCCGTCGCACCCGGCAGTCAACCCGGTCACCAACAAGATATACGTGCCCAACTGGCAGGGCCGGAACGTGACCGTGATTGACGGGGCCACAAACGATACAACGCTCGTCCCCGCCGGCGACGGCCCGACCCAGGTCGCCGTCAATCCGGTAACGAACAAGATATACGTCACCAATGCCGGAGACAACACGGTCACGGTCATCGACGGCGCGACCAACGACACGACAATAGTCCCGGTTGGAGGCCGGCCGTGGGGTGTCGCCGTCAACGTGACTACCAACCAGGTCTACGTTGCCGACTGGGATACCGCGACCGTCACCGTAATTGACGGTGCGACCAACGGCACGACCACGGTCCCGGTCGTGAACCGACCCATGACCGTCGCCGTGAACCCGGTAGCCAACCAGGTCTACGTCATTGGCGACGACGTGGATTCCGCAACCGTCATCGACGGGGCGACCAATGCTACATTCCGGGTTTCGACCGGCGCGGGCCCGTGGCAGATTGCCGTGAACCCGGTCACCGGCAGGACGTATATTCCCAACACCGACGACGACAACGTCACGGTGATCGCGGCCGCGCCGACCAACGACACGAAGGTACGCGCGGCATTCGACCCGCTGCCCGGCGATACGACTGCGCTCGCGCGCCCGGCCCTGACCGGCAAAGGCATCAACCGCTCAATCCCCGGCCGGACCGCGATGATGGGCGTAGCTAACCGGGCAAACACGGCGCAGGCGGCATGGGACTGGGCGAACGTTACGTCCGGGGCCGGGACTGATTCAATCACATGGACCTACACCTGGGGCGCGGACTCGCTGATTCTGGGCGAGAACTTCGTCTGCGCCCAGCCGCTCGAATCCGACGCGGGAACCACCAACAACGAAGGCAAGGGCACCCCTTTCGCAGGCAACCTTGCAGTCTATCCAATCTACAGGCTGCCGTTCTACGTCGGGGTCGAGTCAGGACGTCGGGAGCCGGGCCCCGAAATGCTGACTCTTTCAGTAGCGCCCAACCCCAACCCGGGGCGGGCGCTGATTACGTACTCCCTGCCCAGGTCGGGCAGCGTCGCGCTGAAGTTCTACGATGTCGCCGGCAAGCTGGTACGTACCATCGCAACCGGCAACCAGGTGGCCGGAACTTATCGCCTGCCTCTGACCGCGAACGGTAAGCAGCGGACACTCGCCGCCGGCATCTATATTCTGAGATTAGAGAGTGAAGGCTCTCGCGTGACGCGGAAGCTGGTCATCGAGTAACCGAGCCCCGAAACTTCCCGGTGAAAGCCGGGCCCCAGCCCGGCCTTCTCTTCAGTTCCGGTTGAAGCAGGCGCGCAGTGAGGTGCATTCCGCGTCCACCGTCATGTCGACAGCGACCTCCTCGTACCCCGGCCCAAAGCCATCAACCTGCGCGTCCCCTGACGCGCGCCCATATCCCGTACACCGTGAAACGTACTGCGCGTGCAGTGTGCCGTCAGCCGTGAGCCGAACAACGGGAAGACGGCCGCGCGTCGGCCCGGCAGGGTTTATTACTGCATCCCCGTTTCTCCCCGCAGAGTCTATTGTCCCCGGAATCTGCCCTACGTTCCGCGTTTCTCGTCGACCATCTCCTTGGGATTGATCGACGGCTGGATTGCGAGGTCTATCAGCCAGTCCTGCTTCGCGTTGCCGCCGACTGCGTCCGGCATGCGCGCGAACCACGCCTTGGCCTTGTCCGGGTCCCCGGTGCGGCGACGCAGTTCGCCGATAAGGTACGTGATAACCGCCCGCCCCGCGGCCACCTCCTCCGGGTCGAAATCGCCGATAGGGCCCGAATACCCGCACGGGGTGCAGTAGTGGACCATCAGCGGCAGGGACGGAAACCCACCCGCATGCCGGTACAGGTCGGTCGTCAGCGGGCCGCACGTGTTGGTGGACCGCAAGGACATCGACTCAAACTCCGTGCCGCAGTCCGGGCATCGGAGTTGTCATACTAACCACCTACTCGCTGGGCCACGGCCAATCTGCAATCTGGAATCTGGAATCTCAAATGGCTTTGCCGGCATCATTGTGGTCATCCTATCTTCCTGTGTGCCTGCCGGCGGCCCGCCGCCGCGCCCAATCCGGTTGCAGTCCCGGATTCTCGCCTGGTACGCAGGAAATCGGGAGGTATCCCGACGGCTTGCCATAGTCTTCTGTCATGTCCCAGGAATTCCTTCCGGCCGGCCACACGCCCCACCCCGCCTCCTTGACTTTCCGGCCGGCCGACTTAAGCTTCGGCTGTTGGCGAACACCGAACCGCGCCCGGCTTTGACGCGCAAGGAATTGAGCAGGATGCCTCCGAAGTCCCCCCGTGTCTTGTTCCAGCCGCTCGTGGCCGGCAACGCACGGACGTAATTCAGTAGAGGCGAGGAGAACGTCGGTAAGGAGTGACAGATGATACAGAAGAAGCGCAGGTTCGGGATGTTGACAATCGGCATGGCGGTCGCCGCGTGCATCGGAGCCGCTTCGGCGGATTGGGTTACGGCCACGGTCGCCGCGGGCTCATACCCCTACGCCACGGCGGTGAACCCGGTCACGAATGAGATCTACGTCGCGAACATGAGCAGCAACAACGTGACGGTGATTGACGGCGCGACTAACACCACGACCACCGTGCCCGCAGGCTTGACTCCCCAAGCCGTGGCGGTGA
>CAIVTL010000694.1 GCA_903908785.1 Caldifarciminota bacterium
ACCCTTGAGGCTGCCATGATGCGGCGACTTCAGCAGGTCTGCGTGCAGGTTCTCGGCGGCAAGCAGGTCCGGGTCGTCGAGGTCGCCGGTCAGGAGCATCGTGAACCCTTCGTGCGTCACCGACGCGACCAGCGATACGTCGTTGGTCCGGGCCATGCCGGCAAGAAACGACGCCCTCGTCGCGTCGTCCGGCCAGATGAACTTGACCTCAAACCCGAAGCCGGACAAAGACGTACCCTTCCCGACCACGACAACCTCGGTCCCTTGGACCAGCAGCCGCCTGAGCAGGGTTTGATACCCTGAATCTGCACCTCCGGTCGTGGGGACGAGCAGCCGCCGAATCCGGCATCGCTCCGGCAGGTCAAGCAACCCCCCGTAGTGGTCATTGTCGGGATGAGTCACGACGACGACATCCAGGTAGTGGATACCGCGGCCGCGCAGGTAGTCCCGCAAGACCCCGGTCCCGCTGATGCCTGCGTCGAAGAGAACCTTGCGGCCAAGGCTGTCTTCCAACAGCGTTACGTCCCCCTGTTTCGGGTCAAGAAACGTCACCGAGGTCTCAGGCCTTCTCAGGACGTCCTGCCACACGAGGACGTTCAATCCGGCCAGCAGCAGCATGGCGAAGGCCGCGCGCGCCCGGCTCCGATTGAGCTTGAGCGCGAGCAGCCCGAGCAGATAGACCCAGCCGACCAACGGCCAGGACCAACGGCCCGGCTCCCAGATTGCCCAATCCAACTTACCCATGAACAGTGTCAGCCTAAGGAGGAAGAGCAACACGAGCCAGAGCGACTGGGCAAAGGCCGAGGCCAGCCAATGGCTCACCAGATTCGCCAGCAGCACGACGACCCCGAGCGGCATCGCCAGCCCGACCAGCGGCACGACGACGGTGCTCGTCACGAACGCCAGCGGCTGAACCCGGCTGAAGTGGTGCAACAGCAGCGGAGCAGTGGCGAGCGTCGCCGCGAACGACACCAGCATCGGTGCCAGCACCCAACGACTCAACCATCGGGCGCGGACGAATCTGCGAACCAACCGCTCGGCCGGGCCGACGAGGAGGGCGAGGCCCAGTGTGGCGGCAAATGAAAGCTGCGCCCCGACGTCAAACAGCATCGCCGGGTCGATGAGCAACAAGCAGATTCCCGCGACGCTCAGGGTGGCGACCGGCGTGACTCGTCGCTGCGTCGGGATGCTGAGCAGGACCGCGCAGGCCATCAGGCCGGCACGCACCGGCGCGGCAGACCAGCCGACCAGCAGCACATAGAAGCCCACGCCGGCCACTCCAATCCAGAACCGCCACCACCCGCGCACGCCCAGCAGCGACAGCAGCACCCACATGATTCCGACGACGATGCTGACATTCATTCCCGAGACTGCCAGTATATGCACTATGCCGGCATCACTGAACGCATCCTGCACATCCTTGGGCAGACCCTGGCTCCCGCCGAGCAACAGCCCGGTCAGGAGTGCCCCCTCAGCGCCGGGCAGCTCGCGGTTGATAACGCCCAAGATGTACCTGCGCACCGGCAAGGCAATCCGAGTCACGAGAAACGGCCCCTTGCCTCGCGCCAGAATCGCGATGCTGCTGGTTGCGGCGCTCGCGCTGCCGACAAAGCCTCGAGCGGCAAGAATGGAGTTGAAGTCGGCTACCCCGGGGTTGCGCGGACTGTCAAGCGGCTGGATTCGACCGGACACGCGCACGACGTCGCCGGGCCGGACGGGCACGCTGTCTTTGAGCCAGACTGTGACCTTCCCGTGCCACGGCGCTGCAAGCTCAACCTCCACCCTTGGCGCATCACCGCCCGACGGTGCAGACACAATCGTGCCTTGAAACCAGTCGGCGGCGTACAATCGCAGGTCAACCGGCTCCGGGACGTGAACCCGGGCGTAGGCAAACGCGGCTGCGGCCACTGCCAGGTAGAGCGTCAGCCCGCGGCTCACCAAGGCCAGGCCGGCCGCCACCGCCGCAACGACCAGCACCAGCCACAGGGGAACCTGCGCCACTCGGCTCAGCGCAATGCCGGCCGCGGCGGCGACCAGAACCCTGACCGCCGCGTGACGCATCCCCAGCCCGGCCCGACCGGAGAACGCTCCGCTGAAACTCACAGGACAGGAGAGTAAGCTGCCAGTCCACGGCTGTCAAGCAGAAAAGTGGGGCGCCAACGGACAGGACGACCACGCGGACCGGTGGACCTTCGCCCCCCTCGGGGAACTCGCGGTCCTCCCGGCCATTCCGTCCAAACCGTCCGGCGCGAAGAACGGCTGCCCCTCTTCCTGATTTGACATGCGCCCGGGGGTCATCTACAATATTAGGACTGATGAGCGCGGCTCTGGGTTTACTCGTCCTTCTCAGTGTGAACTCACTCGGGTTCAACACTGGGGCATTCCCCGTTGTCCAGCCCAATCCGGCACGATTGACGTCATTCGAGTGGCAGATCGTCACGTCGCCGCAGTACGCTGGCGTGCCTTTCGACGTCATGATACTCGCCAAGGATGAGAATGGTGCCAGCATCGCCTACAACGGCAGTGCGTTCCTTTCCACAACTCGCGGACCCTACGTGTATCCGGCGGTCGTACGGTTCAGCAATGGCGTGTGCGATACCAGCGTCATCGTGACCCTGGCCGAGAGCCTGGCCCTGCGCTGTTTCACTGACTCGGCTTCGGGAACGAGCAACGTCTTCGAAGTGCTCACCGGCATACCGAAACGGCTGGTGGCAATCTTGCCGGGCGAGTCGCTCGCGCCCGGAACCCCGGGTGGCCGCAGCGGAGCACCCACCAGCCACACTGCCGGCGACACATTCTCTTTCCTCGTCTATCTTACCGACGACTGGTTCAACCAGATAGGGTTGCGCAACGACAGTGTCTACTTCGGTTCGGATGACCGGTTTGCCCGGCTGCCGGCCGGCGGCGAGTTGTCGAACGGAACCGGAACCTTTGACGGAAGCCTGCGCACCGCCGGTCAACGTCGTATCTTCACGATACCGGCACCGGGCTCGTCGCTCCGTACCGATACGTCGTCCGCGGTGTTTATTGTCCCGGGGCCGTTCAAGGAAATGCTGCTCGTCGCGCCCGGCGAAACCCTGATGCCCGGCGACACCGCGCTCTGGGGCTGGGAAACCCCGGGCAAGTCCGGGACGCCCAACCCGCAGTTTCTGCGCACACAGTTCGGCATTTCGGTCTATCCTTGCGACCGGTGCTGGAACCTGGTGGCCGGACCGGGCGACACGATACTTCTGGGTTCGGACTTCTCGTTCTTGTTCCTACCGGCCGGGGCCGAACTGCGCGACGTGGCGTTGTTTTCCGTGCAGTTCAACACGCCCGGGCAGAACCAGAACATCTGGTCGGTGAATCAGGCAACCGGTGCCGAGTCTTACCGCACGCACTTGAACATCCGCGCCCGTGCGGCGATGCTAGAAGTCACGGCTCCGGACACGGTCCGGTCGGGCGACACGGCGCTCGTGCTCATCCACGTCCGTGACGCCAACGGTGACCCGATAGTCGCGGCCCTGGTGCAGACATCGGTGACAATGGGCAGCGGGAAAATGGTGGAGTCCGCGCTGCTCACCGATACGCTCGGGTTCACGACCGCTCACTTCCTCTGCACGCCCACGCCCGCCGCCGAGCAAGATTCCGTCCGGGTCAGCTCGGGCGCTGCCGACACGGTAGTCGGCATCTACGTCGGTCACCTTTCCGACAGCCTGTTTGCCTTCCCCAACCCGTTCGGCCTCAACCGTGACCGGGCGCTGATTTCCTATTATCTCCAACGGTCCTCACCGGTGACGTTGACCATCTACGACCCGTTCGGCAACGAGGTCTGGACCCGGCGCTTCCGCCAGAACGAGCAGGGCGCGAAATCCGGCGACAACGTCGTCTACTGGGATGGGACGAACAACCAGGGCCATCGCGTTGCCAACGGCATCTACGTCATCCAAGTCGTGGGCCAGCTCCATACCGGCATTGACTTCAAGAGCGGCTACCGCATCGGAGTTATCTGGTGAGAAGAGCTCTGTCGGTCGCGGCGTTGCTGGTAGTTGCCTGCTCTTTGGCGCTAGGCGAAGGCGGCACTTCGGGCGCGTTCCTGAACTATGCCATCGCCCCGCGCAGCCTCGGCATGGGCAAGGCGTTTACGGCCATAGCCGACGACGCTGAGGCGTCCTACTTCAATCCGGCCGGGCTGTTCCAGCTCAACGCTCAGGAGATTCTGGTGGCGCACTCCCAGCTCTACGGGGCTCGTCTTGAGTACGTCGGCTATGCACTGCCCACCAAGGAACTCGGAACATTCGGCATGTCGCTCATCAACTACGGCTCTGAAGGCATAGATTCAAGGACTCCCGAGAACCTCCGGTATGACGGGTACGTTTTCGCGGAGAACGCGTTCATCGCTGCGTATGCCTACAACCCGTGGCCATTCCTTGGGTTCGGCGGCAACCTCAAACTGATTACGAAGAACATCGCCGAGTATTCCGGCGTGGGCGTCGGCGCCGACGCCGCGGCCTTGTTCAAACTCCCGCGGCCGTTCAGCTTCGGCCTCGTCGCCCAGAACCTGATCCAACCGGTCATCAAGCTTGCGAACATCCCTGAGTACTACCCTCGCACGCTGCGCGCAGGCGCCGCGGCCCGACTGCTGGGTGACCGGGTCAGAATTGACGCGGACCTCGTTGCGGTTGACTTCGCCGACAGTTCCCGGCGCAGCCTCGCTCTGCATGGCGGGGTCGAGTTCGAGATTGTGCCTGACGTCCTGGTCCAGCGCATCGGCATCGACGCCAACGAGATCAGCGTCGGCCTTGGTGTGCAAAGGAACTGGGGAAAGATGGCAATCGGTGCCGACTACGCGTTCCTGCTGCACTACCAGTCCGCTTACACGCTCTCCCCGACTCACAAAGTCGGCCTCTTCATGACTTTCGCCGGATACCGCGTCTGGATTGACGCGCAACCGGCGCTGTTCAGTCCGACTGCCGCGGACCAGCAGAATGTCCTCTGGATGGACATACGGCTGCTGACTCGCGCAACCATCAAGCGTTGGCAGATTCTAATCAAGAACGGTCTCGGCGAAGTGGTCCGCTCGTACAGCGGTTGGGAGACACCACCGCTGCGGATGACCTGGGACGGGCTGGACGACGCCGGCCGCCTTGTGTCGGACGGCCACTACTACTATGACATCGTGGTCGTGGACCAGCGCAACCGGCCGCTCTCGTTCTCCGGTTCGCTGACCGAGATCCACACCCGCGGGCCCAAGGGCAAGCTGGAAATCCGCCCCGGACAGCAGTAAGTGACGATGGTTCCGGCCCTGTTGCTCGTGCTGCTGACCGGTGCCCTGTCCCCGGAGCAGTCGCGACAGCTCGCCGAGCGGTACAACCAGGCCCAGGTCGCAGTCGATCAACGCAACTACGTGAAGGCCAGCTCGGCTCTGGGTACGCTCGTCCGCGACTACGGCTCCAGTGAGTTCGGCGACGAACTGCGCTACGCCTTGGCTGAAACGTACTTTAACCTCGGCCAGTACGGCCGCGCCTCCGACATCTTCAACCAGCTCCTGGAGAAACCGCACTATTCGTACATCAAACCCGAGGCGATGTATGGGATGGCCATCTCCGCAATCATGCTGGGCGACTTCAAGCAAGCGCAACTCACGCTGGAGAAACTCTCAAAGCAGCAGGGCTACGATAAGGACGACCGCACCAACTTCGCTTTCGGCGTGCTGCACTATTTCCAGAAGAACTACGACCAGGCCATCGCCAAACTCAGCGGCATCGAAATGCCGGAGGCGAAGTTCTACCTCGGCAAGGCCTACGCGATGACGGGTCGGCCTTTACCCGCCCTCCTCAAGTTCAAGGAAGTCACCGACGAGGTACCGAATACCCCGCTGGCGACCATGGCGCATTTCGCCGCCGGTATGGCGTTGTTCGTCAACCACGACTACGACGGCGCGCAGGCGAAGTTCCTGTTCTTTGTGGAGAATTTCGCCTATTCTCCGCTGGTTGACTATGCCAGTTATTTCCTCGGCTGCGCGCTGATCGCCGAGAAGCAGTACGCGCCGGCAATCGAACGCCTGACCCCCCTCACCCGGCATAGCAACAACCTGCTGGCCGCGCACGCCAACTACTTCATCGGCTACGCGGACATGGCGCTGGGCCAGGCCCAGCCGGCAGTCGAACGATTCCAGCGCGTCCGGGCCAACTACCCACGCACGAGGATAGCCAGCTACGCCAACCTCCAACTCTCAGAGGCGATGCTCGCGACCGCGGACACGGCCCAGACCCTGCTTGCCACCAGCCAATTGGCAACGATGTTCAAGACTGGCGACCTCTCCGGCATCGGCAACTACATGTCCGGCGTCATCTTCTACCAGATCGGCGAATATGATAACGCCGCCCGGCAGTTCGAGATGATCCTGGTGAGCTACGCTTCAACCGCCCTGCGCGAGCCGGCATGCGCGATGTTGCTGCTGTCGCTCAACAGTTCGGGCCAGTATGAAAAGGGCGTGGCGCTGGGCGCGAAGTACGTCGCGGACTATCCGGCCGATACCACCGGGTGGCGCGCCAAGACGCTCTACTTCCTTGCCGACGGCATGTACTACGACCGCAAGTACAACGAGGCCGACGCCTACTACCAGCAGGCATACGCTCATCCGGCCAGCTCCGATATCGCCGCCTATGCGCGGCTCGGCCGCTGCTACAGTCTCTATCATCTCGGCCGGTTGAACGAAGCCGTGAGCGGCTTCAAGACCCTGCTCAACGCGCGCCTCGCCGACACGCTCTTCACCATCAGCGCCTATCTCGGCTACGGCTACTCGATGTTCAACCAGAAGGAATACCTGAAAGCGCTGGACGTGTTCGAACCCTTGTACAAGACTTTCTCGGATCGGGAATTGGCCGCGGTCCCGGCCTACTTCTATGCCGGCTACAGCTACTATCAACTCGGCTACTACGGGCAGGCGGTTGATGCCTGGACTGCGCTCATCAACAAATTCCCGGCCAACAACCAGAAAGCACCGGAAGCGGCTTTCCGCAGCGGCGACACCTACTTTAAAGCTCTCGAATACGACAAGGCCATTTCCGTGTTCAATTTCGTCATCGAGCGCTACCCGTTCTCCGAATTCGGTCCCCCATCCCAGGCCCTGGTTGCCCAGTGCTACTACAACCGGAAGCAGTATCTCGACGCTGTCCGTGAATACCAGAAGTTCCTCGACCTCTACGCCGGGGACCCGCAGGTCCCCAGCGTCCGCAAAAGCCTTGAAACCAGCTACTATCTTGCCGGGCAGGAAGACTCCACGGTCATGGAGGATTTCCTCAAGCGATTCCCGCAGTCGGAGATGGCGGCCGAAGGCCAGTACGGCAAAGGCAAAGCGCTCTTCGACGCGGGCAGCTACGAGCCGGCTATCGCCGAGCTCCAGAAGGCCGTCGTCAACTTCCCCGGTTCAGCCACCGCCGCCGATGCTCAACTGCTGACCGCCGAAGCTTACTCCCAGATGAAGCGCTGGCCCGAAGCCGCGCAGACCTACCTGCGATTCCTCGACTACTTCCCGCAGCACGAGCAGCGGCCCGGTGCCACCTTCAACCTTGCGACTGCCTACTTCAATTCCGGCGACTACAAGTCGAGCCTGAAATACTATCAGGTCGTGGTCGATTCATTCCCGCAATCCGACTACATTGAGAGTGCCCGCAAGAACGTCGAGGCTTCCCGCAAGCGGCTGGGCGCAGCCGATTCGGAAGAACAGGGCACGACGCCATCGGACAGCGAACCCCCTCCGACTGGCCAACCCACGGAGCAGAAACCGGCCCCAACTCAAGGAGACAAACAGCAATGATACTCGGCCAGAGCATACTAACCATCTTTAAGAACAGCTGGGTCATGGTCTGCCTGCTGCTCGCGTCTATTGCCTCGCTGACATTGATTGTCGAACGACTCTGGTACTTCTTCCGTAACCGGTTCAACGCCGGCAAAGGCCTGGTTGAGCTGCGCCGCCTGCTGGGCAGTTCCGGCCCAACCGAGGCGCTCGCCTGGAGCCGGACCCAGAAGAACCCGCTCGGCCGGATGTTCACGGTCGCGCTTGAGAACATGACGCTGAGTGCCGACGAACTGGGTGACCTGATTTACAGCCTCATCCTCGAGGAGCGGCTGCGGTTCGAACGTCTGCTGGGCGGTGTCGGCTCACTGGCGAACGTTGCTACCCTGCTCGGCCTGCTCGGCACCGTCACCGGCTTGATTCGGTCGTTCGGCAACATCGCGTCGACCGGGTCAGGCGGACCGGCAGTCGTTTCCGGCGGCATCGCGGAGGCGCTGGTTGCCACGGCGTTCGGCCTGTCAATCGGCATCCCCACGCTTTTCATGTACAACTACTTCTCGAAGAAGGCCGCCGACGTCGCCATCGCGATGGAGAGCACGTCGGACCGGCTCATCGTGATGCTGAGCCGCTACCGGGAGCGCGCCGGCACCACCGCGCCGACCGCCGAAGCGCAACCGGCACCGTCCCGGCCCAAGGCCGCGACTCCGCCTGAAGACACGGCCTGGAAGTTCTGATGCGACGTCACCCGGTTGAACCACGCAGGGACGAGCTGATTCTGACTTCGCTGGTGGACATCGCTCTCTGCCTGGTTCTCGGGTTTCTGGTCGCGATGCCGCTTTTCTTTGAGACCGGCATCTTCGTGTCCGCGCCGGGTGTCGCGCGCGCCAGCGGCGGCGATCCGGGCACGGACGTCAAAGCTAACATCTTCCTGACCGACGACGGCCGCATTCTGCTCAACGAATCCGAGGTGTCCATTGAGCAGTTATCCGACCTCCTGCCGAAACTATTGGACCGAAGCCGGGAAAGGCGCGTCGTGGTCGCAACCGACGACCAGGTCGTCTATGACCGGGTCATGAAAGTGCTGGACTTGGCCAAGCAATCGGGCGCAGCCGACCTCGCCCTGCTGCGCAAACGGAGGGCCCCGTGAAAAATGCTAACATAGACATCCTGCCACTGGCAGCAGTGGCGCTGACGCTGGTGCTGATAATGATGGTTGTTTCACCCTTGGTTGTGACCCGCAACAGCACGCCGGTAATTCTCCCGGAGACTCATACGTCCGAACGCAAAGTCGAGAACGACCTGACTGTAAGCTATACGGTTGACGGCCAGTTGCTGGTGGATGACAAGCCGGTCTTCACCCTGCCGGAACTCGAGAGCACTTTGCAGGTGCAACTGCTCCGAGACCCGTATGTCCTGGTAGTCATCCGCGCCGACAAGGAGTGTCTGCATTCACACGTGCTGGACATCCTGGCTGCGGCGCGGCACGCCGGCGCGCTGCGGATTGCCTGCGCCACCAAGAAATACAGGGAAGGATAGCGCCATGTTTGAAGACCGTTCGGTGTTGCGGACCAACCTGTCGCTGGTCGTGGCCGTCGCTCTCCACATCAGCGGCATCTTCCTCATGTCCAGACCTGCGCCAAAAGGCGGATCGGTATCGGACCTTCAGGAAGTCAGCTTCATGGACGTCACCTATCGGCCGGAGGTGGCCAAGGTACTGTCGCAGGACCAGATGAGTAGCGGCGGCGGCGGCGGCGGTGCCGGCCCCGCAGACTTCGGGTCCGGCGCGCCTGCCTACGGCGCGGCCGGGGACGTCTACGACGACGGCCCAATCGACATGTCGGCGGCTTTGGCGCGGGACAATTCCCAGGCCCAGATTGACTTGAACCGATACGAACTCGATCGCGGTGGGGAAGGCATGGGTGTCATCCGGCTCGGCGGCGGCGGCGCGGCCAAGTCGACCGAGGAGATACTCGCCCAACCCAGAGTCCAGCTTGCCCGCGGTCTGGCACGGGGGGGTGCCGGCGCCGGTGGATTCGGCTTGCGCGGAGCGCCGGGAGTGGCCCAGCCTCAGGCGCAACTGACAATCGAGCATCGGCAGCTATCGACCCCGACGGCCAGACAGCTTCCGACTATGGCCCCCTCGAACCTACCCAAAATCGAGGCGGCTGTGTCCCGCGGCACCAACTTCATGGTCGCCGGACCGATTTCGCAACGCGAGATCACCAAGAAGCTCGTACCCCGCTATCCGAAATGGGCGCTCGAACGCCGGATTTCCGGCACCGTGGTCGTACGCATCTGGGTTCAGCCCAATGGCCAGGTCAAAGGCGCGCCGACCGTGGAATCGAGCTCCGGGTACCCGGACCTGGACCAGGTTGTCGTTGACGCGCTGCGCGGCTGGGAGTTCGCGCCGCTTGGTTCCGGCGTCAAGACCGAGGACCAGTGGGGCGAGATTACCTTCAAGTTCATGCTCTCATAGCCACATGACACTACTGCTTGCCGCCCTGCTCCTGGCCCAACCGCTGACCCCGGCTCCGGCCAAGCCCGAGTCAGCCATAGCGCGGCCCGACACCACCGCTGCCCGGCCTGCGCCGAGCGGCGACCAGCACGCTATCGGCGAGGAAGTCATCAAAGGTGCGACCGATGTCAAAATCCAGGACATGAAGCCGTACTTCGCCCCGCAGATTGACCCGTTCTCGCCGGTCAACGAGTTACTGGCCCCGGAAAGCTACGTGCTTGACGACGCGCTTTACCGCTCGGTTGACTCGATGACCATCACCCAGCATTTCGCCCATTCCTCGTACCTGCGCGTCCCGCTCGAACGGAACTTCATCTACGGTGACATGATGGTCTTCCTCCCCTCTTTCGAGCAGCGCGTCGCGACCTGGGACCTGGTGGTATCCAATTCGCTC
>CAIVTL010000695.1 GCA_903908785.1 Caldifarciminota bacterium
CGGGTTCAGGGGTTCAAGGGTTCAGGCGGGCGGGCAGGACGTGAGGGTCCAGGCGTAGCTCTTGATTCGGTCGAAGATTGCCTGGGTCTGGGCGGAAAGCGCTAGCTCACGCATGCGGTCGGAAGCAGGCCAAAGGGCGTTGAAAGAAGACGCCTTTTGCGGGATAGGACAAAATGGTCATAACGTCCGTATTATCGGCGGGTTCGGAGCCGAAGCAAGCGGGGAGAACCAAGGGTAGGGGTCGCTTAGGGGGTAGCATCTTGGGAAGCAACTCGATTTCAATCTGAGGAAGCATCGACCGGTACTTCGAAAGCTACAACGTATCGAGCAACGAAGGATTCGACCTCTGGAACAACCTGCGGAACAAGTTCAGGAACAACGTGCGGTTCGGCGCCGGATACAGCATCAGGTACAGGTAGAGGTAGAGGTAAAGACACGGGTTGAGATTCAGGCGAAGACGCAGGTCGAGATACAGGTCAGGATACACTGACCGACACGAGGAGAGACACGGCGAGAGACACAATGCACTTTGCGACGAGTGTTCCGACGGGTTTCTTGCGGAGCTTTCCGAGGAGCTTTGTGGGGAGCTGTTACGAGTTGCGAGTCACGAGTTGGCGGACCGGAGCTTGGACTTGAGCTGCGCCGGCGGCGGCGCTGCCGGCTGCCCGGTGACTACGCGCTCTTGTACAGGTTCACGCCGGGTATCCGGGTGAAGTGGCGGTCTGCGGAGAGAATGAGGAAGCCGTTCTCGACGGCAATCGCCGCCAGGACAAGGTCGCTGAGCGGCAGGGTGAGACCCCGGACGCGGAGCCCGGCCGCGAGGTTGCCGGCCTTCGTCCACGTTGACCGGGTCGTCTCGACGTACTCGATGCCGGTCATGCCTTGCCGCAGCCGCTCACGTTCCGACTCGTCCCTGATGCCGGCGAGCAGTTCGGCTTGGACAATGCCGCAGGTCACGGCTCGGCCGGCGCGGACCAGCTTCTCGATGGCGTCGGCCCTGGGGTTCACCGTTCCGCGGAAGAAGTCGACCCAGACCGACGTGTCAATGACGACCTTGGGCGTCGGCAATTTCGGCAGCCTCCATGTCGCCGGTCACATCCTCAATCGCCAGTCTGCCGCGCAGCGCCAGGAGCTGCTCGCGGCGCTTGCGCCGGGTGAAGTCGCTCAGGGCAATCCGGACCGCCTCGTTCCTTTTCTTCACGCCGACAATCTCGGTCACGGCTCGCAGCAGGTCTTCAGGAATGTCCAGTGTAGTTCTCATGTTGACTCGCAAGCCATTGTACGGCGGACTGCACCAAAGTCAAGCATCACTCTTCCGTGCCGAATATGTGTGCGGCGGTCCGGTGCTCGCCGGGTCGTGCGGCGTCAGCCGAGGCAGACGTTGTCGGCGGACTTGCACTCGCCGGACTCGAGTTCGAGCGTGACGTGGCTCAGGCCGAAGTTGTCGCGCAGGGCGGATTCGAGCCGGGAAAGCAACGGGTGAAACGAGCTGACCTGGGCGTCCTCCACCACCAGGTGGGCCATCAGCGCCCGTTCGCCTTCGCCGATGGTCCAGATGTGCAGGTCATGGATGCCGGCAATCTCGGGCGCGAAGTCGAGGATGAACCGGCGCACCGTATCGAAGCTGACGTCGTGCGGGGTCGAGTCAATCAGGATGCTCGCCGATTCCCGGAACACCGACCACGCCCCCCAGATAACGAGCCCGCTCACCACGAGTGAGAGTATCGGGTCAATCGCGTACCAGCCGGTAAGCCGGATGATGATGCCGCCGACCAGCACCGCGATGAATCCAAGGAAATCGTCGAGCAGGTGCCACATCGCCGCGCGGATGACCAGGCTCTTGCGGTCGCGTCGTAGGAGCAGGACCGCCACGCCGTTGACCACGAGGCCGACTACCGCCATCAGGATGAGCGTCGGGGCCTGAACCGGCTCCGGCTTTGCGATCCTCAGAATCGCGGAACGGATGACCAGCACCGACAGGGCAACGAGCACACCGGCGTTTAGGAAAGCGGTCAGGATACGGACCTTTCGGTAGCCGAACGTGCGCCGGGTGTTGGGCGCCCGTTCCGACAGGCGAAACCCGAAGTAGGAGAGAGTCAGGGCGACCGCGTCGGAGAAGTCGTGGATGGAATTGGCGATAAGCGTAAGCGAGTTGGCCAGCAGGCCGAAGATGAGTTCGGCGACGGCGAACCCGAGGTTCAGGGCGATGGAGAAAACAAGGCTCCGGCCCTGGCGCGCGTGGGTGTGGTCGTGGTGGTGTTCGGACATCGCTGGCAGTATGTTAGGCGCGCAGCCCGGTTTGGCAAGTGCTGCCGTCGTTGACAGATTTGGGACGGCGGCTAAGCTGAGTGCAGGAGACAACCGATGAGAACACTCACCATTGCCGTGACCTTTGCTCTTCTGTTCAGCGCCGGATGCCATGAGGCGAACCCGACCCTGCCGGCCAGGGGCATTTTTCTCGCTGATTCCCTGTACGACTCGGGCATTGCCCGGATGACCGATAAGACGATTGACGGCTACTCGGGTCCGGGCATCGAAAACGAGTATTCCCGGGCCGACGCCGCGAACTCGGACGGCACGCGCATCATCCTGCGCGGCCAGGACGGCGAGTGGTATCTTTACGACCGTCCCGGCTTCCACATGCTCAAACACTTCGCCGACCTCGGACTGGGCGAGGAACCGGAGCCGCGCTGGGACGCCGCTTCCGCGAACCGGTTCTACTATGTCCACGGCTCCGAACTCCGGCAGTACGATATCACCAATGACAGCTCCACGACGATCCATGACTTCACGTCCGACTACCCGCAGGCCAGCTTCATATCGACCAAGACCGAGGGCGACGCGTCGCTTGACCAGCGGTACTGGTGCTTCATGGTTGAAGACTCGGTCTTCAACGTGCTGGCCGTGGTCTGCTACGACCGGCAGCTTGACTCGGTCGTGGGCGACAAGACGAGCTTCCCGGACGGGATTAACTGGGTTTCGATGGACATGAGCGGCAGCCACTGCATCGTCGGCTACGAGAGCAACCCGGCCCAGGCGTTCACCCGCGACTTCGGCGCGATGACGCAACTGCCGGCCGGGGCCACCGGCCACATGGACCTGGCATTCACTGCGGATAGCACCGACGTCATGGTCTTCCAGAGCAACACGACCGACTCCATCACGATGGTTGACTTGAGCACCGGAACCGCGACTCCGCTCGTCGCAATCCCGTTCGACGTGAACGGCGACATCGGGCTCCATTTCTCGGGCAACTGCGCGGAGACGCCGGGCTGGTGCCTGGTTTCGACCTGCGGAGCGGAGAACCCGCCTTCGGGCCAGACCCATTCTTGGATGGACAACCTGCTCTTCATGGTGGAACTGAAAGCCAACCCGCGCATCGTCAGACTATGCCGGACCCGCTGCTACACGGGCAAGAATCCGCAGTCCAACTACTTTGCCGAAGCCTACGCGACCATCAACCGTGCCGGCACGCGCCTTTACTACGGTTCGAACTGGGGTATCTACACGTCGGACTACACCGACGCGTACGAAGTTGACCTGCCTTCAAACTGGAATCGGTGAGGGGAGTTGCGAGTTCCGAGTGACGAGTTGCGAATGGCGAACGGGTTTGATTGGGATTTGGTGATTGGGGCCTGGGGTCTGGCTTGACCGGGCGCGGCGTCCGGCTAGACTGGAACTCAAACCTTAGGAGGACCTCTGAAATTACTGATACTTGCCACGACTGCGCTTCTGCTCGGATTCACGGCCTGCGACACCCAGCCGCCCGAGACGCACGACCTGCTCGATAACAGCTTCGACCTGGATGCCGGCGCGACGCGAGCATTCGGGTTCGCGTTGCAGCAGGGCACGCGCGTATTCGGCACCTGGTCAGCTACCGGCGGCAGCGTGACGTTCTACCTGCTGGACGAGGCGAATCACGAGAAGTGGGTGAACGGACAGACGTTCAGCTACCGTGCGACATCTGAAGGCACGTCGGGCAGCGTGGACTTCAAGATTCCGGGCCGCGGTGAAGCTTACTACTACAGTTTCGACAACCGCGCGGGCGGTGCGACCGTCAGCGTAACCGTCTCGCTCGACGAGGAGAACTAGCCGCCTGACCGGCCCCGGCTGGAAGGGAATCTGATGGCTACAGGCTATCCGGCGGGCGGTGCGGACCGGCCGCTCTGGAAGCAGCCTGAGTTCTGGACCACGGTGGCCGCGGTTGCGGTGCTGAGCGTGGGGCACTATGCTGCGCCGACGCATGACCCGTTCTGGCACGACCTGTTCCGTCGGCTCTACTACCTGCCGATAATCCTTGCGGCGTTCCGGTACGGGTTGGGCGGCGGGTTGGTTACTTCCATTCTCGTCTCACTGCTGTTCCTGCCGCACGTGCTGATGACGCGGGCGATGCTTCCCCGCCAGGCGAGCGAGGCGGTGTTCGAGATACCGCTCTATCTCGTTGTCGGCGTCGTAACCGGCATCCTCTCCGACCGGCAGCGCAAGGCCAACGAATCCCTGCGCCGGGCCGAGCGGCTGAAGACGCTGGGTGAGATGGCGGCGGGCATGGCGCACGAGGTGAAGAACCCGCTGGCCGCGATTCGCAGTTCGGCGCAGATACTCGCCGGGCACGTTACCGGCAAGGATGCCGAGTTCGCGGGCATCGTGGTCGCCGAAGTGGACCGGCTGAACAAGGTGGTGAACGAGTTCCTCGACTACGCCCGGCCTGCGCCGCTTCGGCGCGAACCCGTGCGGCTGAGCGCATTGCTCGATTCCTGCCTGAAGCTGCTCGCGCCCGTCATCCGTGAAAAGGACGTCAACGTCAAGACCGTCTATCCCGAAGCCGAGGCCGCAGTGAGCGTCGACCCGGCGCAACTGCGCCAGGTGTTCCTGAACCTAATACTGAATGCGGTTCAGGCAATCGAGAACCAGGGCTCCGTTGAGGTTTCAGTTACGGAGTCGGGCCACGAGACGCGGGTGGCCGTGAAAGACAGCGGGCCCGGGATTCCGCCGGATAAGCTGACGAGAGTGTTTGAGCCGTTCTATACGACGAAGCCGGGCGGCACCGGGCTCGGGCTGCCGATTGCCCAGCGCATCGTTGCCGAGCACGGCGGCCGGCTGGAAATCGAAAGCACTCCAGGCGTCGGCACGACGGCAGCAGTGGTTCTTTCCGTCAGGCGTAGTGCGTGAAGCGTAGAGCGTGAGGCGTATATGAAACACCGGATTCTGGCCGTTGATGACGACGCAAGCGTTGCCCATGTGGTTCGGTTCCTGCTCGAAGAGGAAGGGCATGACGCGACGGTGGTGGCTGACATCGCCGGGGCGAAGCGCGAGCTCGCGGCCGGGCAGTACGATTTGGTCGTCACCGACCTGAAGTTGCCGGACGGCAGCGGGCTGGACGTGCTCAAACTGGTGAAGGAAGCAAGCCCGGACGTGCCGGTGATAATGATTACCGCATTCGCCACGGTCAGCACCGCCGTGGCGGCGATGAAGTCCGGCGCGTTCGACTATGTGCAGAAGCCCTTTGACAACGACCGGTTCAAGGCGCTCGTGGCCAACGCGCTCCGGCTGCGCGACTTGAAGCTGGAAAATGCCAGGCTGCGCGGCGAGGTCGAGCAGCAGTACGGTGTCGCCGCGATAATGGGCTCGAGCCCGCAGATGGAGAAGGTGCGCGAGATGGTGCGGCTGGCAGCGACGAGCGAGGCCGCAGTGATGGTCCTCGGCGAGACCGGCACCGGCAAAGAGTTGGTCGCGCGGGCGATTCACTTCCTCGGCGCGCGCGCGGTCCGGCCGTTCGTGGCAGTGAACTGCGGGGCCATCCCCGAGAACTTGGTCGAGAGCGAGTTGTTCGGACACAAGAAGGGCGCGTTCACCGGCGCGGTGAGCGACCGCGACGGCCGGTTCGTGCAGGCCGATACCGGCACCATCTTCCTCGACGAGGTGACCGAGATGAAGCGGGACCTGCAGGTGAAGCTGCTGCGGGCGATTGAGGCGCACGAAGTCCAGCCGGTCGGCAGTACCGAAACGCTCAAGGTTGACGTGCGGATTATCAGCGCGACCAACCGGAGCCCGATGGAATGCGTGCGCGACGGCGAGTTCCGCGAGGACCTGTACTATCGCCTGAACGTCTTTGCCCTGCCGATTCCGCCGCTGCGCGAGCACCGGCAGGACATACTCGAGCTGGTTGGCGCATATCTCGCCCGGCGTGGATACGGGCCGGACGCGGTGAGCAAGCCCGCGCTGGAACTGCTGGCCGAGCACGACTTCCCGGGTAACGTGCGCGAACTCCAGAACGTGATTGAGTCCGGGCTGATTCTAAGCGGCGGCAAGCCGGTTCAGCCCGAGCACATTGCGGAGAGACTTATCCCTCAAGCCTCAAGCCTCAAGCCGCAAGCTCCAAGCCTTCCGGACGATGGAGTATCGCTGGCGGACGTGGAACGGAGTCATCTCGAGGCCGCGCTCAAGAAGACCGGCGGCAATCAGTCCCAGGCCGCACGCCTCCTCGGCATCTCGCGTGCGACGCTCCTATACCGGATGAAGAAGCACGGGCTCTAGACGGCTACGTGCATGCCCGCGTCGCGTCGGGCCGCAAGGAGAAGTGTTTGACCGGGAAAGCGGACAGGGATAAGATGTGAGCGATAGGAGATGCTAATGTCAAAACGAAGCACGTTCACCGTAGTGAGGTCCGGCCTGTTGGCCCTCTGTCTTGTAGCAGGTATCGGGCGCGGGCAGTTTCTGGAGCAGACCATTCTGCTACCCGATTCGCTCGGGAGCCTCTCTGGGCCGCAATCGTTTGTGTACGACGCCACCAACAACAGGGTCTATGTCGGATGCTACGACGGTGTGCTCGTGGTGGACGGTGCCACGAACCGGCGTCTGGCCCGTATTTCTACCAGCGGGTTTGTAGAGGCCCTCTGCTACAATTCGGCCAACAACAAGATCTACTGCTCGAACAGCCTCATCGACAGTGTGACAGTAATCGACGGAGCGACGAACTCAGTGCTTACCACGGTGCCGGTTCGGGGCGGCCCTGGTGCCCTTTGCTACAACTCGACCAACAACAAGGTCTACTGCACGAACGGCGGCGTCTACGTGACGGTGATAAGCGGCGCGACGGACTCGGTCCTCGCGACAGTGGAAGCCGAGAGCGATGTTCGTGACCTCTGCTACAACCCGCAGAACAACAAGGTCTAC
>CAIVTL010000696.1 GCA_903908785.1 Caldifarciminota bacterium
GATGGAGCGCAACTCGGCGAGCGTTTCGTGCTGGAGCCTTCTGATCAAGTCAAGGATGGCGTCGCAGTTCGTTGACCAGTCATAGGAGATAGTCATGCAATGGCTTGCTAACCTTTCGGTGCGACGGGCGGTTTTTGCTTCGGTACTCATGCTCGCCATCTTTGTGATCGGCGCTGTCTCTTATCGGTCATTGGGCGTCGACTTTTTTCCCAAGATCGACTTCCCGATAGTGTCGGTTATCACCCGCCTTGAAGGCGCCGCGCCCCAGGAAGTAGAGACTGAGATTACCGACAAGATAGAGGCTGGAGTGAACACCATCGCCGGCATCGATGAACTGCGATCTACTTCCAGCGAAGGCGTCAGCCAGGTTTACATTACATTTCAATTGGAGAAGGACGTTAACGTGGCTGCCCAGGAGGTACGCGACCATGTATCCCAGGTTCTTCCAGATCTGCCCAAAGGTATCGACCAGCCTCAGGTTCAGAAATTAGATCCAGATGCCTCGCCGATCATGTACCTTTCTCTGGAAGCTAACCAACCGATTCGTGAGATCACCGAAATCGCCGACAAACAAGTCCGACGGGATCTGGAGAACATCTCCGGCGTGGGTCAAGTCTCGATTGTGGGCGGACGCAAACGTCAGATCAACGTGATGGTCAACACAGAGACCTTGCGTGGCTTCGGCCTGACCGCTAGCGATGTCCAGCAAGCCATCGCCGGTCAGAACCTGGTCGCGCCGGGCGGCAAGGTCGAGACTGGGCCGCGCGACCTCACCCTGCGCGTCAAAGGCCGGGTGGAGAGCCCAGTGGAGCTCGGCAGGATCGTCATCCAGCAGCGTGGTGACCGCCCGATCCGACTCCAGGATGTGGCGCGAGTCGAGGATTCGGAGGAGGAGGAAGAAACCGTAGCCGCAATTAACGATGCTACGGCTCTGATTCTGTCGATCCGAAAACAGAGCGGAGAAAACACTGTAGCCGTGGCGCGGTCGGTCCGCGACCGCGTCGCCACCATCGAAAAAAACTTACCAACGGGATATCGCATCCGGGTAGTTCGAGACAGCTCGAGCGCGATCCAGACACAATTGAATTCGGTGAAAGAGCACTTAATCCTCGGTGCTATTTTCGCCGCTCTCGTGGTATTGCTTTTCTTGGGCAGCTTCCGTTCCACCGTGATCGCCGCGATCGCGATTCCCGTTTCCCTCGTCGGCACCTTCGCCCTCATGGCGGCGCAAGGGTTTACGCTCAACCTGATCACGCTTCTGGCCCTCGCCTTGGCCGTCGGCATCGTCCTCGATGATGCCATCGTCGTGCTGGAGAACATCTTCCGCTTCATCCACGAAAAGGGCTTCAAACCGTTCCCGGCGGCCATCGCCGCGACGAAAGACGTCGGCCTGGCAGTACTTGCGACGACCTTGTCCCTCATAGTCGTCTTTCTGTCGGTAGCGTTCATGAGCGGCATGGTCGGACGCATCATGCACAGTTTTGGTATTACCATGGCCTTCGCGATCGGGGTTTCGCTCATCGTCGCCTTTACGGTCACGCCCATGCTGGCCTCGCGCTGGCTCAACCCGTCGGAAGGGGAGAAGAAGACAACGGTCTTGGAAAGGCTGGTTAATCGCTTCTACTATCCGATTCAACAGACCTACATGGTCACATTGCGATGGTCGATGCAGCACCGTTGGCTCATCGTGCTGGCTTGCTTTGCAACGATTGGCTCTTGTGCACCTCTCTTTGCCCTCGTGCCGAAGGGCTTCGTGCCGCCGAACGATGAGGCCAACTTCGAAATCAACATTCGAGCGCCGGAGGGACTGAGTCTCCAGTCGACTCTGATCATTGCCCAGCGTGTAGCCCGAGAGACAAGACGTTTCCCGGGAGTGCTCTATACGCTCACCACCATTGGCGATAACGAACAGCGCTCACCGAATCTCGCCAAGATCTACGTGAAACTGGTAGATCCCAAGGACCGAACCTCTTCGCAACAAGATTTTGTTGCGCGGGTTCGCAAAGAGGTCGTTGGGCGCCAGCCCAAGGAGTTACGCATCGATGTTAGTGACGTTTCTGCTTTCAGCGGCGGCGGCATGTCTTCAAAGGCAGTTCAGTATTATATCAACGGTTCAGATCTCGGGCGCCTCGCGGAAATTACCACGAACATCTTAAAGAAGCTACGCCAGATACCCGGGGCAACGGATGTGGACTCAAGCCTAGTGATGGGCAAGCCCGAGCTGCAGCTCGAGGTGCTGCGCGACCGGGCCGCAGATCTCGGGGTCCAGGTTGCGGATGTCTCTACAGCGGCTCAGCTCCTGGTCGGGGGACTTAAGGTATCCTCTTACGAGGAGAACGGAGAGAGCTACGACATCCGGTTGCGGGCTGAGTTAAAAGATCGCACGCGGGTCGAGCGACTGGGACTGCTCACGGTGCCTTCAAGCAAGCTGGGAACGGTCAATCTGCGGGACGTCGTGCGCTTCCACGAAGCAGAAGGACCCTCGGAGATTGAACGAGTAAACCGGCGACGCCAGGTAACGATCAGTGCGAACCTGCTGCCGGGCTACGGGGAAAGTGACATCCTGAGTACGCTGGAAAAGATCGTCCTAGAGGAGCGCTTGCCTCCAGGGTTCAGCGGTAGTCCCGCTGGTCGCTCGCGTGAGACCGGCAAGGCCGCGACCAACTTTTTGATCGCCTTCAGCCTTGCATTCATTTTTATGTACCTAGTCCTGGCGGCGCAGTTCGACTCCTGGATGCACCCATTCACGATCCTCGTGACGTTGCCTTTGACTGTGCCCTTCGCCCTGCTTTCCCTTTTGATCTTTGGCCAGTCGCTGAACA